>DATIFD010000730.1:0-6283 GCA_035455385.1 Burkholderiaceae bacterium | reverse complement strand
GCTGTTCTCGGCCTTCGGCCCCGAGCCGATCGCCGCGCGCATCGGCATCGCCTCAGCGCGCGTGCTCGTCACCACCGGCGCGCTCTACCGCCGCAAGGTGGCGCCGATGCGCTCGCAGCTGCCGACGCTCGAGCACGTCATCGTGGTGCCCGACGAAGGCGAGACGGCGCCACCCGGAACCGTCGACTACGCGTCGCTGCTCGCGCGCGCCGGCGAAGCCGCACCGGCGCCGCGCACCGGCGCCGACGACATGGCGCTGCTGCACTTCACCAGCGGCACCACCGGCACGCCGAAGGGCGCGATCCACGTGCACGGCGCGGTGCTGACGCACTATGCGACCGGTCGCTACGCGCTCGACCTGCACGCCGACGACGTGTACTGGTGCACCGCCGACCCCGGCTGGGTCACCGGCACCTCGTACGGCATCGTTGCACCGCTGCTGCACGGCGTGACCAGCCTGGTCGACGAGGCCGACTTCGACGCCGACCGCTGGTACCGCATCCTGCGCGACCAGCGCGTCAGCGTCTGGTACACCGCGCCCACCGCGGTGCGCATGCTGATGAAGGCGGGCGACGAGGTGGCGCGCCGCTATGCCTTCCCGCAGTTGCGCTTCATCGCCAGCGTCGGCGAGCCGCTCAACCCGGAGGCGGTGTGGTGGTCGCACGAGGTGCTCGGCCTGCCGATCCACGACAACTGGTGGCAGACCGAGACCGGCGGCATCATGATCGCCAACACGCCGGCGCTGGACATCAAGCCCGGCTCGATGGGCAAGCCGCTGCCCGGGGTGGAGGCGCTGATCGTGCGCCGCGTCGAAGGCGGCGGGGTCGAGGTGATCGACCAGCCCGATGTCGACGGCGAGCTCGCGCTGCGCGCCGGCTGGCCGTCGATGTTCCGCGGCTACCTCGGCCAGGAGGAGCGTTACCGCAAGTGCTTCGCCGGCGACCTCTACCTCAGCGGCGACCTCGCGCGCCGCGACGCCGACGGCTACTTCTGGTTCGTCGGCCGCGCCGACGACGTCATCAAGTCGGCGGGCCACCTGATCGGCCCGTTCGAGGTCGAGAGCACGCTGATGGAGCATCCGGCGGTGGCCGAAGCCGGCGTGATAGGCATCCCCGACCCGGTGGTCGGCGAGACGGTGAAGGCCTTCGTGCTGCTGAAGTCGGGGTTCGAGGCCAGCGAGGCGCTGCGCATGGAGCTGCTGGCGCACGCTCGCAAGCGCCTGGGCGCCGCCGTGGCGCCGAAGGAGATCGCCTTCGCCGCATCGTTGCCGCACACGCGCAGCGGCAAGGTGATGCGCCGCCTGCTTAAGGCACGCGAGCTCGGGCTGCCCGAGGGCGACACCTCGACGCTGGAGAGCGCGTGATGGCCGGGCGCACCGAGACCGCCGCCGTGCCCGCCGCGCCCGACGTGCGTCACGTCGGCCGCGAGGTGTGCCTCGCGCTGCTGACCGACATGCTGCGCGTGCGCCGCCTGGAGGAGCGCTGCGCACAGCTGTACGGCGAGCAGAAGATCCGCGGCTTCCTGCACCTGGCGATCGGCGAGGAGGCCGTCGCCGCCGGCGTGATGCCGCACCTGCGCGCCGACGACAACGTGGTGGCCACCTACCGCGAGCACGGCCACGCGCTGCTGCGCGGCGTGTCGATGAACGCGATCATGGCCGAGATGTATGGCCGCGTCGAAGGCTGCTCGCGCGGCCGCGGTGGCTCGATGCACCTGTTCGACCGCGCCACGCGCTTCTACGGCGGCAACGCGATCGTCGGCGGCGGGCTGGCGCTGGCGGCCGGCCTCGCGCTGGCCGACCGCCTGGCGCCGCGCGATCATGAGGAGACCGGCGCGCTGCGCGCTCCGGTTGGTGAGCGCTTCGGAGCGGCCGAGCGCGCTCACGTGGTGACGGCCTGCTTCTTCGGCGAAGGCGCGGTCGCCGAAGGCGCCTTCCATGAGGCGATGAATCTCGCGGCGCTGTGGCAGCTGCCGGTGCTGTTCATCTGCGAGAACAACCTCTATGCGATGGGCACCGCACTGGCACGCTCGCAGTCGCGCATCGACCTCACCGCCAAGGCCGCGGCCTACGGCATGCCGAGTGCCAACATCAACGGCATGAACGTGCTGGCGGTGCACGACGCCGCCGGCCAGGCGGTGGCGCAGGTGCGCGAGCGCGGGCAGCCGTTGTTCCTCGAGCTGCACACCTACCGCTTCCGCGCCCACTCGATGTTCGACCCCGAGCTCTACCGGGACAAGGCCGAGGTCGAGCGCTGGAAGCAGCACGACCCGATCCACAGCCTGAGCGACCGCCTGCTGGCCGCCGGGCTGGCCACCCAGGCCGACATCGACCGCATCGATCGCGACAGCGTGCGCGAGGTCGATGCCGCGGTGGCCTTCGCGGAGGCGGCGCACCTCGAGCCGCTGGAGCATCTGGCGCTGCACCTGACGGCCGCGCCGTGAGGACGGGGAGTCCGCGATGAAAGTGCTGACGATCTACGCACACCACAACCCCCGCTCGTTCTGCCACGCGGTGCTCGATCGCTTCGACGTCGGGCTGCGCGAAGGCGGACACGACAACGAGATCGTCGACCTGCATGCGATCGGCTTCGATCCGGTGCTGCGCGACCGCGACACGCCCAACTGGATCGACGATTCGGTGCCCGACGACGTGCTCGAGCACATGAACCTGCCCGACTCGCTGCTGCAGCGCTCGCGCGGGCCGCTGCGGCGCCTGCTGGTGCGGCGCTGGATCGGGCGCCTCGATCCGCGCGGCATCGTGCGCAAGATCCACGCGGGAGGCGGGCCGCGCGACGTGGCGATCCAGCAGCGCAAGGTCGCGGCCGCCGATGCGCTGGCCTTCGTGGCGCCGTTGTACTTCGTGGGCTTTCCGGCGATCCTCAAGGGCTGGATCGAGCGCGTGTTCACGCTCGGCTTCGCCTTTGGCCTGTCGCCCGAGGGCTGGCGCGGCGACGTCGACGGCCGGCTGCCGCTGCTGCGCCATCGCAAGGCGCTGATCCTCACCCCCACGATCTTCGACGAGCGCTCGTACGCGTCGGGGCTGGGCGACGCGATGGCCCGGCTGATCGACGACTTCGCGCTGCGCTACCCGGGCATCGCTGCGGTCCAGCACGAGTACTTCTACGCCGTGCACGGCGCCGACGTGCGAACGCGGCTGGCCTACCTGGAACGCGCACAGGCGCTGGGCCGCGATTTCGCCGATTGACATGACCCCCTTGCTCGCTACGCTCGCGTCCCCCCGAGGGGGATCAGGCCTCTTCGGGCGGCCGGGCGAGGCCTGATCCGCGATGGCCTCGATCACCACCTACCGCGACGCGCTGCGCGAGGCGCATCGTGACGCGCTGCGCCGCGACCCGCGCGTGTTCCTGATGGGCGAGGACGTGGGGCGCTACGGCGGCAGCTACGCGGTGAGCAAAGGGCTGCTCGCCGAGTTCGGCGAGGCGCGCGTGCGCGACACGCCACTGTCGGAGCTGGGCTTTGTCGGCGCCGGCATCGGCGCGGCGCTCGGCGGCATGCGGCCGATCGTCGAGATCATGACGGTCAACTTCAGCCTGCTGGCGCTCGACGCGATCGTCAACACTGCGGCGCTGTACCGCCACATGTCGGGTGGGCAGTTCAACGTGCCGGTGGTCATCCGCATGGCCAGTGGCGCCGGGCGTCAGCTGGCGGCCCAGCATTCGCACAGCCTGGAGCCGTGGTACGCGCACGTGCCAGGGCTGCGCGTGCTGGCGCCGGCCACGCTGGAGGACGCGCGCGGCATGCTGTGGCCAGCGCTGCAGGACCCGGACCCGGTGATCATGTTCGAGCACGCGCAGCTGTACAACCTGGAGGGCGAGCTCGCCGAGCCGGCCCCGCCCGTCGACATCGAGCGCGCCGCCGTGCGCCGCACCGGGCGCGACGTGACGCTGGTGACGTATGGCGGCTGCCTGCCGCGCGCGCTCGACGCCGCCGCGCTGCTGGCGGCCGACGGCATCGACGCCGAGGTGATCGACCTGCGCGTGCTGCGCCCGCTCGACATCGACACCGTCCTCGCGTCGGTGCGCAAGACGCGGCGCATCGTGGCCGTCGACGAGGCGTGGCGCAGCGGCAGCCTGGCCGGCGAGGTGCTGGCGCGCGTGGCCGAAGCCGCGTTCTACGACCTCGACGCCCCACCGGCGCGCGTCTGCAGCGAGGAGGTGCCGGTGCCGTACGCCAAGCACCTCGAAGACGCGGTGCTGCCGCTGGCCCCCAAGATCGCCGCCGCCGCGCGCGGCCTGCTCGCGCGCAGGGTGGCCCAGTGAGCGCCGTCGGCGTGCGCGGCGCGGCGCGATGATCGAGTTTCGCCTGCCGTCGCTCGGCTCCGACATGGACCGCGGCACGCTGCTGCAGTGGCGCGTCGAGCCCGGACAGGCGGTGAAGAAGGGCGACGTCGTCGCCGTGGTGGACACCAGCAAGGCCGCGGTGGACGTGGAGATCTGGGTCGACGGCACCGTGCACCGCCTGCTCACCGCGGTGGGCGAGACCATCCCGGTCGGCGCGCCGATGGCGCTCGTGCTGGCGCCCGGCGAGGCGGCACCGGCGGGCGTCTGGCAGCCGGCCGCTGCGCCGCCGACCGCCCCAGGGCCGATCATCCCGCCGACGCCCGGGGCTCCCCGCGTGCCACCGCGACCCGACCAGGTGATCGCGACCCGCGCGCGTGTCACACCAGCCGCGCGCCAGCGTGCCGCGGAGCTCGGCATCGCGCCCGATGCGCTGCAAGGCACCGGCCCCGACGGTGCGGTGACCCGCGACGACGTCGAGCGCGCAGCACAACGGGCCACGCCCACCACCGGGGCCGCGCCCGCGGCCGCATCCAACCGCGCCGTCGAGATGCGCAAGGCGATCGCCGCTGCGATGGCGCGCTCCAAGCGCGAGATTCCACACTACTACCTGACCGAGCCGATCGCGCTGCGCGCAGCGCTCGACTGGCTGCGCGCCTTCAATGCCGCGCGGCCGATGACCGAGCGCGTGCTGCCGGCGGCGCTGTTGTTGAAGGCCGTGGCCGTCGCACTGCGAGCGGTGCCCGAGCTCAACGGGCACCTGCTCGACGGCGCCTTCAACCCGGTGGCGCAGGCGAACGTCGGCGTGGCGATCTCGCTGCGCACCGGCGGCCTGGTGGCGCCGGCGCTGCACGACGTGGCCGCCAAGCCGCTGCCGCAGGTGATGCGCGAGCTGGCCGACCTGGTGCAGCGCGCCCGCGCCGGCAGCCTGCGCAGCTCGGAGATGTCCGACCCGACGATCACGGTGACCAACCTGGGCGAGCAGGCGGTCGAGTCGGTGCACGGCGTCATCTATCCGCCGCAGGTGGCGCTGGTGGGCTTCGGCCGCATCAGCGAGCGGCCATGGGTCGCCGACGGCGCACTGACGGTGATGCCTGCGATCACCGCCACCCTGGCCGCCGACCATCGCGTCAGCGACGGTCACCGCGGCGCCGTCTTTCTCGCACGGCTGCGCGACCAGCTGCAGCAGCCGCAACAGCTCGAGGCCTGACATGCCGATCAATCGCTCCGACATCCGCCGCGGCGTGCTCGAATCGCTGCTGGCGATCGCCCCCGAGGTCGACGCGCAGGCGCTCGACGACGCTCGCCTGCTGCGCGACCAGGTCGACCTCGACTCGATGGACTGGCTCAATGTGCTGCTCGGCCTGCACCGGCGCTTCGGCATCGACATTCCCGAGACCGACTACGCGCGCCTGGCCACGCTGCAGCAGATCGTCGACTACGTGGCGCAGCGCGCGCGGTGACGGGCTGCACGGCGGGCCGCGATCACGTCAGCAGCACCGCCACGACGCCGGTGAGGAAGATGCCGTCGAACGTGCCGGCACCGCCGATCGAGGCCACCGGCGCGCCGAACCGCGCCGTCTGATTCAGCCGCAGCAGGTCGGCCCCGATCAGCACGCCGAAGGTGCCGCCGATGTAGGCCAGCGGCGCGGCGTGTGCCGGATCGATCGCCAGCGCGATGAACGCGGCGCTCAGCGGCGCGATGAACACCGGCATCGTGACGCCGACGCCCGGCTCGACGCGGCTCAGGGCACGGCTCACCGCCGCGACGAACGCGACGCACAGCAGCGCCGCGACGCCGAGCCGACCGCTCAGCCACAGGTGCGCGGCGAACGCGCCCGGCACGACGGCACCGCCGACATTGACCGCGACGATCGTGTGGCCCCCGTGCCGCTGACGAAGCCACAGCCAGGTCTCCACCGGCGGCTCGTCTTCGAGGTCCGTCGCCACGTCGCGGCGCATCCGGAACAGCGGGATGTTCACCA
>DATIFD010000729.1:0-4010 GCA_035455385.1 Burkholderiaceae bacterium | reverse complement strand
GGGCATGGGCGGCCGGCTGGTCTTCGGGCTGCTGGGCGATCGCTTCGGGGCCGCGCCCGTGCTGGTGCTGGCGCTGCTGACCCAGGCGATCGTGGCGCTGGGCTATGTGTTCACGCGCGAGCTGGGCAGCTTCTACACCGTGGCGGCGCTGTTCGGCTTCACCTATGCGGGCGTGATGCCGCTGTTTGCCGTGATCGCGCGCGAGAACTTTCCGCTGCGCATGATGGGCACGGTGATCGGCGGCACCACGATGGCCAGCAGCCTCGGCATGGCGCTGGGGCCGGTGGTGGGCGGCCTGATCTACGACACGTTCACCAGCTATGCGTGGCTGTTCATCGGCGCGTTCTCGCTGGGCATCGGCGCCTTCCTGTCTGCGCTGGCGTTCACGCGGCTGCCGCAGCGGCAGGTGGTGGCGGCGGTGGCCTGAGGCTCACCCGTTCTGCGGCGCCGTGGTGGCCTCGATCGTCCGCCCGGGCCGCGTCTTCCACAGCGAGACGATCACGCCGCCCAAGATGAGGCCAAAGGTCACCGACAGCGACAGCGCGGGCGGGAACTTGCCGACGATGCCGACCAGGAAGATCTTGGTGCCGATGAACACCAGCACCAGCGCCAGCGCGTACTTGAGGTACTTGAAGCGCTCGACCATTGCCGCCAGCGCGAAGTACAGCGCGCGCAGGCCCAGGATCGCGAAGATGTTGCTCGTGTAGACGATGAACGGGTCGGTGGTGATCGCGAAGATCGCCGGCACCGAGTCCACCGCGAAGATCAGGTCCACCGCCTCCACCAGGCACAGCGCGAGAAACAGCGGCGTCGCGTAGCGCACCATGCGGCCCGACGCCGGGTCGGCCTGGCGCACGAAGAAGGCGTTGCCGCGCAACCCGTGCGTCACGTTCAGGTGACGGCGCAGGAACTTCAGCAGCGGGTTGTTCGCGATGTCGGGCTGCTGGTCGGCGATCAGCCACATCTTGATGCCGGTGACCACCAGGAAGGCGCCGAAGAGATAGAGGATCCAGGAGAACTGGCTGACCAGCGTGGCGCCCAGGCCGATCAGGATCGCGCGCAGCACGATCACGCCGAGGATGCCCCAGAACAGCACGCGGTGCTGGTACTGACGCGGGATCGCGAAGAAGCCGAAGATGAGCGCGATGACGAACACGTTGTCCATCGACAGCGACTTCTCGATCAGGAAACCGGTGAAGTACTCGATGCCGCTGCCGGCGCCCTTCATCCACCAGACCCATCCGCCGAAGGCCAGCGCCGCGCCGACGTAGCCGGCCGTCAGCACGAGGCTCTCGCCGACGCCGATGACGTGGTCGTCCTTGTGCAGCACGCCGAGGTCGAAGGCCAGCAGCGCGACGATCAGCCCGGCGAAGACCAGCCAGATCCAGATGGCCGTGCCTGCCAGACCGGTTTGCAGGAGCGCGATGACGGTGTCCATGGCGAAGGGTTTGGTGGAATCGGGGCGCCGGGCTCAGGCGGCGTGCCGGCGGTGCGCTGCGTGCGCCGGCTCGGCCGGGTGCCGGAACATGTGGGCCTGCAGGCCCCAGTGCTCGACCGCGTGCGTGAGCAGCAGCGATTCACCGTCGCTCACGTGGGCGTCGGCCTCGACCACTTGCACGCACAGCGCCAGCACCCACCGGCGCAGCGCAGGATCGTCGATCTCGGCCATCAGGCGGGACAGCGCGTGCGGGTCGACCGTGCAGGCATCGGACCACGCGACGTTGGCCCCTTGCAGCAAGTCTTCGCACAGGGCGAGCAGCACGTCGTGCAGGCGGTCGGGCTCCAGGCCGAGGGATTCACACCCGCCCCGGCGCTGGAGCACGTCGAGCTCGGTCTGGCTGAGGTGGCCGTCGGCCAGCATCGTCAGCACGACGATTCGGGCAGCGGCCTCGGGGCTGTTGACGGGGTAGCTGCGCATGGCAGGTCTCCTGTGTGGTGGGCGTTCAACGCAACGGCAGGCGCTGCGGCGGCTGGCGGGCCGTGTCGCGCTGCCGCCGAAACAGCCGCAGCAGCGCGTGGGCCGCGCGCGCCAGCGCCGCGTCGAGCGCGCGGCGCCAGTCGGTGGCCAGCGACGTGACCACCACCGGCTCGGCGGCCGGGGCCTGCAGCTCGATGCGGCATCGCTTGTCCACGCCGCCGCGCGGCCCGTTCACGTCGTCCAGGTGCACGCGGGCCCGCGCCACCAGCCAGTGCAGCCTGCGCATCACGAACCGCGTGCGCCGCACGGCCATGCCGCGCAGCACGTAGGCCTCGGGACTGCGGGCTTCGAACAGCACTTGCATCGCATACCTCCATCGCAAAGGGTTTGGAACGGCGCAAACGATAGGGCCGGTAGAACTTCCGAAAAAGCAGAGAATTGCTGAAACTTGATTCGTAAACTCCTGAATATCAACACCACGCCATCCCGATGAGCCTGCGCTTCAACTACCGACACCTCTACTACTTCTGGGTGGTCGCCCATGAAGGCGGCATCGCGCGCGCCGCCGCGCGGTTGGCCATGGCGGTGCAGACGGTCAGTGCCCAGGTGCGCGAGCTCGAGCGTGCGTTGGGCCAGCAGCTGCTCAAGCCGGCGGGCCGCGGCGTCGCGTTGACCGAGGCCGGCCACGCCGCGCTGCGGCAGGCCGACCAGATCTTCCAGCTCGGCGAGCAGCTGCCCGAGATGGTCAAGCGCTCCGCCGCGGCGAGCGCGGGCGTGCGGCTGATCGTGGGCCTGTCCGACGGCCTGCCCAAGCTGATGGCGTGGCACCTGATGGAGCCGGTGCTGAAAGTGCGCGAGTTGCGGCTCGTGTGCCATGAAGACGAGTTCGACGATCTGCTGGCCGATCTGGCACTGCACCGGCTCGACGTGGTGCTGGCCGATCGCGGGCCGCCGCCGAACCCGAACCTCAAGCTCTACGGTCACGCACTCGGCAGCTCACCGATGGCCTGGTACGCACCGCCCGCGCTCGCATCGGCCGCGCAACGCGGGTTCCCCGGCTCGCTGTCCGAGGTGCCGGTGCTGCTGCCCTCGCACCATGCCGCAGTGCGCCTGCGCATCGACCAGTGGTTCGAGCGTCACGGCCTGCAGCCGCGGGTGGTCGGCGAGTTCGAGGACAGCGCGCTGCTGAAGACCTTTGCCGCCGGCGGCATGGGCGTGTTCCCGGCCGCGACCCGCGTGCACGACGATCTGGTGCAACGCTACCACGTGCGGCGCATCGGCCCGTGCGATGGCGTGGAGGAGCACTTCTTCGCGATCGGCACCGAGCGCCGCGTGCAGCATCCGCTGGTGCAGCTCCTGCTCAAGAAGCCGTCCTTGACCTGACGCACGGGAGTGAACGGCTCGCCGGCGTGCTTGCCGGCTTGAGCTGTGGTGGCGCCCGCGATCAGCGGGGCACCCGGTGGCGCAGGATCGGCAACGCCGCCACGCTCAGCACCACCAGCGGCAGGCCCACGCCAAAGGCCCAGCGGATGCCCAGGTGCTCGGCCACCAGGCCGAGCAGCGGCGGCGCCAGCAGAAAGCTCACGAACGAGATCTGCGCCAGCGCGGCCACGTTGGTTGCCGCCGGCCGGTCGGTGCGCTGCGCGGCCGCCGACATCGCCAGCGGAAAGATCACGCTGGTGCCCACGCCCATCAGCGCAAAGCCGAGCAGCGCAAGGGGCCACGCCGGCGCCAGCGTGACCAGCAGCGTGCCAAAGCCCAGCACCGCCAGCAGCGCGCGCGCGACCACCAACGGACCGTGTCGCTCGACGAATCGGTCGGCCACGTAGCGCGCGGCGCCTTGCGCGAAGGCCCCCGCGGCCACGGCCAGCCCGCCGATGAACGGTGCGGTGCCGAACGCGTCGCGCATGTAGATCGCCGACCAGTCGATGCCCGCGCCTTCGAGCACCAGCGCCGACAACGACAACAGCACCAGCGCCATGATCGCCCACGTGGGCCGCGCCAGATGGTGTGCTGGCTCGGCACTGCTGCCGCTGCGGTGCGGCGCGGCCTCGAAGCCGCCCAGCAGCAGCGCGACCAGCAGCGCCGACAA
>DATIFD010000728.1:0-2989 GCA_035455385.1 Burkholderiaceae bacterium | reverse complement strand
CCGACAGCCCGGCCGACGAGTCGTGGCGCAACATCAACGCCATCGATGACGTCGCGCAATTGCTGATCGAGGCCAGCGACAAGCTGGTCGTCGCCGCGCTGAGCGGCAACGCCGGCGCGGGCGGAGCATTCATGGCGCTGGCCGCCGACCGCATCTGGGCCCATCGCGCCGTGGTGCTGAACCCGCACTACAAGAACATGGGCAATCTCTACGGTTCGGAGTACTGGACCTACCTGCTGCCGCGCCGAATGCCGCCCGACAGTGCCGCCGCGGTGATGCGCGCGCGGCTGCCGATCTCGGCGGACGATGCCTCGCGGCTCGGGCTCGTCGACGACGTGTTCGGCGATGGCCGAGACGACTTCGCCGCACAGGTGCGCACGCGTGCGCGCTCGCTGGCCGAGAGCCCCGAGATCGGCGACCTGATCGCCGCCAAGCGCCGGCGTCGCCGCGACGACGAGGCGGCCAGGCCGCTGGCCGCGTATCGCGGCGACGAGCTGGCGCAGATGCAGCGCAACTTCTACGGCTTCGACACCAGCTACCACGTCGCGCGCTCGAACTTCGTCCACCACGTCGCGCCGTCGTGGACGCCGCGCCACCTGTGCGTGCACCGACGCATCGCTCAACAGCAGAAAGGGCTCCGATGAGACTCGCCGCCACCTTCGTCACCACCGCTCTCGCGCTGGTCGCCGCCTCGGCCGGGGCAGGCCCCGCCGAGGACCTGATCGCATCGAACAAGTGCACCAAGTGCCACACCGCGAAGACGACCAAGAAGGCGCCGTCTTTCGCCGACGTCGCGGCCAAGTACAAAGGTCAGGTCGGTGCAGAGGCGAAGATCGCCGAGATGCTGAGGACCGGCGGTGCCGATGCGCACGACAAGGTCGCCGGCAGCGACGCCGAGCTGAAGGCGATCGCCGCCGCGGTGCTGGCGACGAAGCCTGCTCAGCCCTGAGGGTTCACGCCGCCGGTGCTGCCGGGTGCACGACGCCGCTCGCCGGCAGGCGGTCCGACTCCGGCACCAGCCGCGGCTCGGCGCCGAGCCGGTACAGCCCGTTGGCCATGATGCAGAAGCCGGTGGCGGCGAACCACACCATTGCGCCACCGACGAAGCCGGTGAACAGCAGCCACCAGGGGCTGTGCCACAGCGACAGCGCCGACGCGAGCATCAGGTTGATGCCGACCACGAGGTAGATGCGCCGTTCGAGGTACCAGCGGTCGGTCTGCATGCAGTAGGGCCGGCCCGGCTTCCAATCGGTGCGTGCCAGCGCAGGCGTGAAGCCCAGCCGCGCCAGCACGTTGCCGACGATGCAATAGCCGGTCAGCGCGACCGCGATCGATGCCGCAGCGGTGGCCATCACCGCCAGCACCGCCAGCGGATGCACGAGCACCGCCGCCGCCGTCGCCACGAGCAGCACGATGCCCGCGATCAGCCAGACCGTGCGTTCGATGTACCAGCGGTCGGTGGGCACGATGTACCACTTCTTGCGTGCAGACATGGACAGACCCCCGGCGCTTGCGATGGCACCGATGATGCTGCGCGCGCCGCGGCGAACCTTTGAGCATGCGCAACGCGTTGCCGGGGCCGGTGACGAGAATCGGCCACCCCGAAAACCCGCCGTGAGAGTCGATGTCGCGACGCCCGCTCGACCGCCGCGAATGGATCGCCAGCGCCGTGGCCGGCTGCAGTGCACTCGTCTCGCTGCCGGCACGCGCGGCGCGCGGCGGGGCGTTTCCGGCGCGTGCGGTGCGGCTGGTCGTGCCGTACTCGGTCGGCGTCGGCCCCGACGTCGTCGCGCGCAGCGTCGCCACGCCGCTGGCGCAGCGCTGGCGCCACCCTGTGCTGGTCGACAACAAGCCCGGCGCCGCGGGCATCGTGGCGTTCGCCGACGTGCGGCGCACACCGCCCGACGGCCACACGTTGTTCCTCGCCGACTCGGGCACGCTGGCGGTCAATCCGCTGCTGCACGCGAGGTTGCCGTACGACCCGCAGCGCGACCTGGCGCCGCTGACGCTGTTGTTCCGGGCCACCTTCGTGCTGTGGGTCGGCGGCGCGAGCCGGTTCCGCGGCATCGCCGAGCTGCTCGACACGGCCCGGCGCACGAGCGCGGCCGTCAGCTACGCGTCGCTCGGCAACGGCCACCCGAGCCAGGTGGCGATCGAGACGCTGGCGCATGCGGCCGGCGTGCGCCTGCTGCACGTGCCGTTCAAGGATGCCGGGGCGTTGTTCGCCGCGGTGGCCAGCGGCGAGGTCGACCTCACGGCGTTCAGCGTCAACTCGGTCGCCGGGCTGGCGGCCAGCGGCCGCCTGCGACCGCTGGCGGTGGCGGCGCGCTCGCGGCTGGTCAGCCACCCGCAGCTCCCGACCCTCGCCGAGGCGGGCGCGCCGGCCGTCGAGATGCATCCATGGGCCGCGCTGGTCACGGTGGCCGACACCGCACCGCCGGTGCTGCAGCAGCTGCAGCGCGACATCGTGGCCATCCTCGAATCGCCCGACGTGCGGCAGCGCGCGCGTGATGCCGGCTTCGAGCTGACGCCGTCGGCGCCGCAGGCGGTGCTCGATCGCATGCACGCCGACGCGGCACAGGTCGCACCGCTGGTCGACGAGGGGCGACTCGTCCCCGTCTGAGCGGCCGTGTGCCGTGGTGCCGCCGCCGCGCAGGCGCACGGCTTGACAATGCTCAACCTGCGACGGGCACCATCCTCGCGATACTCGATGCGAGGGGCTCCAATCCAATGTGGAGGGCTGCACGGTGAGTGTCGTCGCGGATGCACGGGCGCGCAACGCGGCTGCCGATGCGGCCATCGCGCGCGTGCTCGCCGCCGAGAGCCAGGCGCGCCAGTCGATCGCGGCGGCCGAGGCCGAGGTCGTGCACATTGCCGAGGCGGCGCGCGGCGCCGCGCGGGCGACCGCCGAGCGCGCCGAACGACGCGTGCGCCGCGTCGTCGAGTGCTTCGAGCGCGACACCGCGGCGCAGCTGGCGCTGATCGACGC
>DATIFD010000727.1:0-9470 GCA_035455385.1 Burkholderiaceae bacterium | reverse complement strand
GGTGGCTGGGACTACGCCGCGGCGGACGCGAACAACCGCATGCCGGCCGCGATCGGCTACGCCAAGGGCGTGCCGATGGGCGGCGACCTGAGCGCCGCGCCGCAAGGCAAGTCGCCGACCTTCCTCGTCGCTGCATTGAAGGACGCCATCGGCGCCAATCTCGACCGCATCCAGATCGTCAAGGGCTGGCTCGACAGGGACGGCAAGGCACAGGAGCGCGTCTACGACGTCGTGGTTTCCGGCGGGCGCAGCATCGACGCCGACGGCCGCTGCAAGACTCCGGTGGGCAACACGGTGGACGTCGAGAATGCGACCTGGACCAACACCATCGGTGCACCCGAGCTGATCACGGTGTGGAAGGATCCGCAGTTCGATGCGAAGCAACGCGCCTTCTACTACGCGCGCGTGATCGAGATCCCGACGCCGCGCTGGACCGCATACGACGTCAAGCGCTTCGGCAACAAGCCGCTGCCGGGCACGGCGCTGGTGCTGCAGGAGCGCGCCTACACCGCGCCGATCTGGTACACGCCGTGAGTCGGCGGCGGGTTCGGCCACCGTGCGGTTGAAGTCGATCCTGCGCGAACCGCTGCTGCACTTCATCGCGATCGGCGCGGCGCTGTTTGTCTGGTTCCAGTGGGGGAGCGGTGGGGCCGGCCCGGGCTCCACCCGCATTGCAATCACCAGCGGGCAGATCGAGCACCTGGCGGCGAGCTACACCAAGGCGTGGCAGCGGCCGCCGACCGACGCCGAGCTGAAAGGGCTTGTCGACGACTGGGTGCGCGAGGAGATCGCGGTGCGCGAGGCCGTTGCGGCGGGGCTCGATCGCGACGACACGATCATCCGGCGCCGCCTGCGGCAGAAGTTCGAGTTCCTTGCCGAGGACGCTTCGCAAGCCGCGCCGCCGACCGAGCAGGAACTCGAGGCCTGGCTGGCCGCGCACGCGGACGCGTTTCGCGTCGAGCCGCGCGTGGCGTTCCGGCAGATCTTTGTCAGCCGCGAGCGGCGCGGCGCTGCGGCCGAATCCGACGCTGCCGCGATCCTGGCGCGGCTCAACGCCATTGGCCCCGGTGCTGCGACCAACACGTCGGGTGACCCGACGATGCTGCCGCCGGAGGTCGACCTCACCTCGCTGCGCGACGTCGACCGATTGTTCGGCCCGGGCTTCGCCCAGCGCATCGAAGACTTCGCACCGGGCGTCTGGGCCGGGCCGGTAAAGTCGGGCTACGGACTCCATCTGGTGCTGGTGCGCGAGCGCATCGCGGGCTCGCTGCCGAAACTCGCGGCCGTGCGCCCGCTGGTGGAGCGTGAGCTGCTGGCCGAGCGGCGCAAGCGGCAGCTCGACGCCATCTACGAGCAGTTGCTCGCGAAGTACAAGGTGGTCATCGAGCCGCGTGCGCCCGCTGCCGCGGCCTCCGGCCTGCCTGGGGGTGGATCGTGATGCTGCGCGCCCTGTGGTGCCGCATGCTGGTGAGCACGATCGCTGCACTCGCTACTGGTGCCGTGTCGGCGCACGAGGTGCGCCCGGGCTTTCTCGAACTGCGCGAGAGCGATGCCTCGACCTACGCGCTGCTGTGGAAGCGGCCGACCGGCGGCGAAGTCGAGATCCGCATCGCGCCGGTGGTGCCCGAAGGGTGCCGCCTGATCACGCCGGACCAGCAGCAGCTCTCGCCGGGCGCCGTGGTCGTTCATGGCACGCTGAGCTGTGCCGGCGGGCTGGCCGGCAAGACGATCCGCATCGCCGGACTCGAGACCACGATGACCGACGTGCTGGTACGCGTGCAGCATGCCGACGGCCGGGTCGAGAACCGGCTGCTGCGTCCGCCGGAGCCCGCGTTCACGCTCGGAGCGGCAACGAGCGGCGCCACGCGCGCACTGTCGTACCTGCAGCTGGGCGTGCAGCACATCCTGCTCGGCGTCGATCACCTGCTGTTCGTGCTCGGACTGCTGCTGATCGTGAGCGAGCGCTGGATGCTGGTGAAGACCATCACCGCCTTCACGCTCGCCCACAGCATCACGCTGGCGATCGCCACATTCGGCTATGCGAGTGCACCGCTGGTGCCGCTCAACGCGGCCATCGCGCTGTCGATCCTGTTCCTCGGTCCGGAGATCGTTCGTGTGTGGCGCGGCGAAACGAGCTTCACGATCCGCCATCCATGGGTCGTCGCGTTTGCCTTCGGCCTGCTGCACGGCTTCGGCTTTGCCAGCGGATTGACGGCGATGGGGCTGCCGCACGCGGAGATCCCGCTCGCGCTGCTGCTGTTCAACCTCGGCGTCGAGGCCGGACAGCTCGCCTTCGTCGCACTGGTGCTGCTGCTCGAACGCGCGTTCCGCACCCTCGAGGTCGCCTGGCCACGCTGGGCGCAGTTGCTGCCCGGCTACGTCGTCGGGTCGTTCGGTGCTTACTGGATGATCCAGCGCACCATGGTGCTGTTGTGAGGTCCGCCGCCGCCACTGCGGTGCTGCTGCTGGCGGGCGCGATGCTGGCACTGCCCGCGCTGGCGCACGTGCAGCAGGGGCAGGCCGCAGGCTTCGTCGCCGGCTTGCAGCATCCGGTGTCGGGCATCGACCACGTACTGGCGATGGTCGGCGTGGGGCTGTGGGGCGCGCAACTCGGCGTGCCGGCGATCTGGCTGCTGCCCGTGACGTTCCCGTTGGTCATGGCGTTCGGTGGCTTTCTCGGGCTCGTCGGTGTGCCGTTGCCTGGCGTCGAGATCGGGATCGCGGCCTCGGCGATCCTGCTCGGCTCGATGGTGGCGACGCAGTCGCGCCCGCCGCTGTGGCTGGCGGCAGTGATCGTCGGTGCGTTCGCGGTGTTCCATGGCCACGCCCATGGCACCGAGCTGCCACCCGGTCACAGCGGTCTTCTGTACAGCGCCGGCTTCGTCGTGGCGACCGGTTGCCTGCACGCCACCGGGGTGCTGATCGGGCTGGTGCATCGCTGGCCCTGGGGGCAGGTGGCGTTGCGCTGGGCCGGTGCGGGCATCGCTGTTGCGGGCCTGTCTTTTCTATTGCGGGCCTGGTGATGCGCCGCGTGCGGACGCGCTGCGCCTTCGCGGCACTGCTGCTCGGGTCTGCAGGTGCGCATGCGCACCTTGCGACGACCGGCCTCGGCCCGGTCTACGACGGCATCGCGCACCTGTTCCTCAGCACCGACGACCTGCTTGCGGTGCTCGCGATGGCGCTGCTGGCCGGGCTGAACGGACCGTCGTCGGCGCGCTGGGCCATCTTCGTGTTGCCCGCTGCCTGGTTCGCCGGCGGTTCGCTTGGTCTCCACGGCACCCTGGCCAGCATGCCCGCAGGCATCGCATCGCTGTCGCTGCTGTTGCTGGGCATTCTGGTGGCGGTCGATGTCAGGCTCAGGCCACCGGTGGTGGCGACCATCTCGGCGATCCTCGGTCTGCTGCACGGCGGCTCGAACGGCGCGGACATCGCGATCGCCGGACGGGAGGCCAGCGGACTGCTCGGCATCGTCGGCGCGATCTTCGTCGTGAGCGTCTTGGTCACCGCAGCAGTCATCTCGCTGCGCGTGCCATGGGCTCGCATCGTCGTGCGCGTCGCCGGGAGCTGGACGGCCGCGACGGGGCTGCTGCTGCTCGGCTGGTCGCTCAGCGGGCGTGGTTGAATGGCGATCCAGCGCCACCCGTGTTGCCGGCTCATGAAACCCATTGTTGGCTCTGCTCGAAGACGTCCCGCCGCGTCGCTCGCCGCGGCCATCGGGTTGGCGCTGGCCGGCTGCGCGGGTTCGCCACTCGTGCCGTTCTCCACCGACACGCCGCCGCTCGTGCTGGCACCGGCCACGCAGGCCGGCGTGCAGGACAAGCGAGGACGCTTTCGCGAGATCTACTGCGCCGTGCTGCAGGCCCGCGCCAACGAGGTGCCCGACTACCGACCCTGCGACGACGCACTGACGCGGCTCGGCACGGAGCCCGCGGGTACGGGTCGGCCCATGCCTCTGGGCACATCGAGCCGCCGCCTGGTTGCGGCGCTGATACCCGGGATCGGCTGGGACTGCATCGCGAAATGGCTGCAGCCCCCCGGGACGGTGAACGAGCACCTGCGCAAGTACGGCTACGAACTGCGGGCGATCAAGGTCGATGCGTTGTCCAGCTCCGCGCACAACGCGCGCCAGATCCGCGACGCGGTGATGGCGATGGACCTCGGGCCTGGACCGGCGCGCCTCGTGCTGGTCGGCTATTCGAAGGGCACGCCCGACGCGCTGGAGGCGATCGTCAACCATCCCGAGATCCGGCCGCGGGTGGCCGCGGTGGTGAGCGTGGCGGGCGCGGTGGGCGGCTCGCCGCTGGCCAACGACGCGGAGCAATACCAGGCGGATCTGTTACGCCACTTCCCGGGCGCGACCTGCGACTCCGGCGACGGCGGCGGGGTCAAGAGCCTGCGTACGGACGTACGCCGGGCCTGGCTGGCGCAGAACCCGCTGCCGAGCGGCGTGCCGACCTACTCGGTCGTGACCTTGCCGCAGCCGGAACGCATCTCGTCGATCCTGCGCAGGAGCGCCGACAAGCTGAGCATGATCGATGGCCGCAACGACAGCCAGGTGATCTTCTACGACCAGGTCATTCCCGGCTCGAGCCTGGTCGGCTACCTCAATGCCGACCACTGGGCCATCGCGGTGCCGATCGCGCGCACGCACGACGCCATCGGCTCGCTCTTCGTCACCGAGAATGCCTATCCGCGCGAAGCGCTGATGGAAGCCGTGCTGCGCTTCGTCGAAGAGGACCTCGCTGCGCGTGGCAAGTAGCCGCCCATCCGATGATTGCCGCTCGACGGCCTGCAGCTGGCTGCGCAGCGATCGACCCCGTTCGGCATTGGAGACACGGTCCATCATGAAGTCGTCAAGATCCACGGTCTTCGCGATGGCGCTGGGCGCGCTGGGCTCGATCGGCGCGGTGATGCCCGCCCGTGCCTGGGTCTACCCCGAGCATCGCGACATCGCCGTGCTGGCAGTCGAGAAGCTCGACCCGCAGCGCAAGGCCGTGTTCGACCGCATCTGGCAGGACGCCCGCAGCGGGCACGAGCGGCGCATGTGCGAGCAGGCCGCCGACGCCCAGCAGGGGCTCGCGCCCGCCTGCATCGACTGGGCGGCGTGGCCCGCGATCGCCGGCGACCACTCGTGCTCAAGCAAGCAGATGCTCGACACCGCGCTCGACACCAACTGGATTCTCCAGGTCGCCGACGTCGCGGCGCAGCTCAAGCTCGACCTCGGCCGCATCGCGGTCACGGCCCGACCCGAGATCAATCTCCGCAACCAGGACGTGATCGGCGATGTCCGGCGCGCGATCGAGGACGAGGCGCTGCGCGCCGAGCGACAGAACGCGCTGCGCACTTCGGACACGCGGCTGCAGCGCGCCGACCCCGAGTACGCGACCCGCGCCGGATCGAACAACGCGCACTTCCTGCTGCCACGGCCGCGCACGGACATCACGCCCAGGGAGTATGCCGAGCTGACGCTGCGCCCCGGCTCCGAGATCAGCGCGGTGGGCGTCTACACCTGGTTCCATCTGAGCGCATTGCAGAAGGCCACCCGGCTGGCGAGCGAGTCGCTCGCGCCCGCGCAACGGCAGGCCCTCGCGCGGGCCATGCTGGCCGACGAGGCGTTCGCGCTGCACTTCCTCGAAGACACCTTCGCCGCCGGTCACGTCGCCGGTACCTGGGGCGACGTCTCGCAACGCAAGGGCACGCACGACTACTACAACGCCGCGGGGCTCGAGGTCTTCACATGGAAGGGCAGCAACGAGTCGATGGTGCTGATGGGCGACGCCCACATGCGCCCCGAGGATGCCGAGCGCGCGGCCGCGGTGGTGCGCACCAGCCTGCAGCAGGTGATCGACCACGCGAGCGGACGCGGTCTTGCCACGAGCGTGCCCCACACGCCCGCAGCGCCCGCCGAGCCCGACGCATTCGACGTCTGCAAGAACAACAACTTCCCGCGCCGCGCCGAAGGCGTGCGTGCGACGCCGGAGGCCCTTGCGCAGCTGCCCGACGTGCTCGGGCCGACGCCGGTGCCGGGTCTGGGGCCGGGGCTCGGGTCGATGCCGCGCTTTCGCGCCGAGGTGGGGCCTTTCATCGGCTTCGTCGGCTCCGGAGACGTCCGCACGGTCAGCGGCGGATACGACCCCTCGGTCACCGACAACGGCTGGATCGCCGGCGCCGACCTGTCGCTGCGTGCAGGCCTGGGTCTGGACGGCGTGATCGGCGAGGCGGGTGACGGGCTGGTCTTCGCATCGCTGGGCGTGCGCGGCGACACGCGCTCGTCCAATAAGCTGCCTTCATCGTCCCCCGCGCTGGAGGCGGCCGGCGGTGCCTCCGCGATCCGGTCGCGATTCGGTATCTCCACCCGGCTGCGCATGCCGTTCTACGTCATCCCCGGCGACCTGCTGTTCGCGTCGCCGCTGTACCTGATATCTCCCGAAACGTACACGGGCATGGCGGTCACCGCGGCCAACGGTGGCCTCATCCCGTGGCAGTCGGGGTGGGCCACGCGCTTCGGGCGCTTCCAGTTCGTGCTCGGGCGCGAACTCGGTGCCACCTTCTACGGCTACGGCTTCGACAACACGACGCTCGCGCCACCCGCCACGCCGGGCACCGATGCACGCGTGGTCGATTTCAAGTCGATCTTCTTCGACCTGCCGATCCTCGAATACCGACCGTATCGTGCGTTCGACACCAAGCAGAGCTCGGCAGTGCTGGTCCAGCTCTACCTCGGAGCCGACGTTCCGAAGAGCACGGCGGTGACCTGGCCACCCGGCGCCCCCGGCGTGAAGCTCGAGACGATCTACTCGATCGGGTTGCGGCTGCTCTTCGACTGGCGGCGCTACTTCTGATTCTCCGTGCGCAGCCCTCTGCGTCGCCGACTGGTCCGGCCCTTGTCGCGCGCGGCTGCCACCGCATACGGCGTGGAGGGGTCGCCCGGTTGTGCCAGGTCAACGCGGCACATCGCGAGATGGTCCATGCTGTGTCGAGCCAGCGACCAAGCCTGGGCCGGCAAGAGCGGGCCTCGGCATGCGGGTTCACGCGGCGTCGATCCTGACCATTTAACCAAGGAGAGAAACATGAAGTCCATGAGACCGCTCGAGTCTCTGGTGCTGGCCACGGCGCTGTGCGCTGCCGCCGGCGTGCTGGCCCAGCAGGTCGTCTACCCGGCCAAGGGGCAGACGCCGGACCAGCAGAAGAAGGACGAATCGGAGTGCTACACCTGGGCGGTGCAGCAGACCGGCTTCGATCCGGCCAAGCCCCCGCCCGCGCAGCCGGCTGCCAAGCCGCCAACCACTGCCACCGGCACGACGCCGGGTGCGGGTGCACGCGGTGCGGCCCGGGGCGCGGTCGTCGGTGAGGTCGTCAGCGGCGACGCGAGCACCGGTGCCGCTGTGGGCGCAGCGGCCGCGCGCGGTCAGAGCCGCCGGCAGAACGCGGCGACTCAGCAGCAGGCGCAGGCGCAACAGCAGTCGGCCACGCAGCAACAGCAGGCCACTTTCGCCAAGGCACGTGGTGCCTGCCTCGAGGGCCGTGGCTACACGGTGAAGTGATCGCGAGGGGTCGCACAGGTGCCCGCCACGGTCTGCGCCGGCGTGTTCATGAGAGTCTTTACGATTGGCACCGCGGCAAGAAGCCATGGAGCCAGCGCCATGCCCACAACAACACTGCGTCGCGCGGCCATGGCGGCCGCGAACGTCGGCAGCCTCGCGCTGCCGCCGCACCGGCGATCGCGTACATGCCCTGAATCGTTCTCGGCATAGCGCCATGGCAGCGGGCACCAATTTGTGCGTCCGGCTCCTGCTCTGCCTGGCCGCGGCGGTGCTGGGCCCGTCCGCGCATGCGCAACTCGCGGGGCGGGCGATCCAGGGCGTCGACGTGCAGAAGCTGGCCAACGGCATCCTCGGCGTGATGAGCTATACCGTGGCGCCCGACGTCACGACCAGCTCGCTGGCGATCAGCAACGGCGCAACGTCGAGCCCGGGCCTGAGCCTCACTCAGGTGGGTGGCGGCTTCACGTGGAGCAAGAGCACACCGCTGTACCTGGAGGGCAACGCCGCCTACGCGCGTTACGACCCGGTGTTCGTGGCCAACGACGGCACCCAGACGCGGCTCGTGCCGGTGAAGTGGAACTCGGTGTCCGCCACGGGCGGCATCGGCTGGGACTTCCCCATCACGGAGCACTGGGTGGTGCGGCCGATCCTCAACTTCACGCTCGGCTATGTCGCCAGCGATCTGGTGGGGCTCAAGTGGTGGGTGGAGAACAACACCAATCTCGATCTGTCGTTCCTCGATGGCAGGAGGCTGAAGGCCTACGGGCTGGGCGGTTCGCTGATGCTGGACTACGAGAAGTTCGCCCCAGAGGCCGACGACGACATCGAGATCCGCTACACCAATGTCCAGTTGCGCAGCTACAGCGACAGCGCCGACGCGGTCGTCGGCAAGGCCAAGGCGACGAGCGCGAGCATCTGGGCACGCCGCCGGGTGCCCACGGGTTGGGGCGTGGTGTGGGACCGGCCGGTGCGCTACGTCTACGAGGTTGCCTACACCGAGTTCCTGGGTGAACAGAAGGAAGTCGGCTTGTCGCGCATGGCCTCGCTCGGGTTCGGGCTGGAGCTCGACTCCAGCGCGCTCGACCGCTGGGCCACGCGCTGGCGCGGCGTGCTGCGCTACAAGTTCGGCCCCGACGTCAGCGGGTGGGCGTTCGGGATCGCGATCAGCTTCTGAGAATCCGGGGCACCCGATCATTGTGCGAGCGCTGCTCGGCCGGTCACTTCACCGCCAACGACAGCTGCGCGCGCGGCGACCACGCGCCATCGTCCTGGCCGGGTGCATGCAGCTTCGGTGCAGCGAGGAACATGCGCTCGCTGGCCAGCCCCTTGGCCACCAGCGCGTCGCGCACCGCCAGGCCGCGCTGCAGCGCCAGCTGGCGCGCGGCGTCGTCGCTGATGCGCATGTGCTTCTTCAGCAGCGCTTCCATCTCGGCGGGCGGGATGTCCTTGGCGAAGCCGATCACGTTGCGCGGCTTGTCGGGCAGATCGGTGTCGCGGTACACCGCGCGCAGCAGCCGCTCGCGCTCGTCCGGCGTCACGCTCTCCGGGGCGCTGGCCGCCGAGCCTCTGCGCAGCGCCTCGTTGCGCTGCTGCGTCAACAGGCGCTGCTCGAGCATCGCGTCGCGGATCGCATCGGCTTCGACCGCGGCATCGGCGGTGCCGGTCACGGTCATCTGCAGGCTCGGCCGCTCCTGCAGCGCCTTGGCCACCTTGTCGAGCGCGGCATCGGCGCCAGCGGCCATCGTGGCGGTGCCGGGCTGGAACGCCACCGCGCTGAGGTCTTCTGCGCCGCCGCCGGCCAGCCACGCGAACGGCGCCGTGATCACCTTGACGATCAGGTTGACGATGATCTTCACGATGATGCCGCCGACGCTGAACTGCGGGTCGTTGATCGAGCCGCTGATCGGCAGGTTGACGTCGATCACG
>DATIFD010000726.1:0-16560 GCA_035455385.1 Burkholderiaceae bacterium | reverse complement strand
TGGACATCCGCGAGCTGCTGATCGAGCAGCGTGCCAGCGCGCCGCGCAGCTGGATCTTCACGTCGGCCACACTCGGCGACGACGAGCGACTGAGCTGGTTCAGCGAGGCGACGGCGCTGGAGGATGCGCTCAAGCTGCGCGTCGACAGCCCGTTCGACTACCGCGCACATGCCCGCGTCTGGGTGCCGTCGAACCTGCCCAAACCCAACGAAGCGCGCCACCCGGCGGCGATCGGCGCGCTGGCGGCCACGTTGGCTGCTCGCCTCGGCGGCCGCACGTTCGTTCTCACCACGACGCTGCGCGTGCTGGAGCCGATCGCGCAGGCGCTGCGCGACGCAGCCGAGCGAAAAGGCGCTGCGCTGGAGGTGCTGGTGCAAGGCACGCAGCCACGGCGCCAGCTGCTCGACCGCTTCGTTTCCGGCCGTGGCCGCGTGCTGGTTGGATCACAGAGCTTCTGGGAGGGTATCGACGTGCCCGGCGAGGCCCTGCAGTGCGTGTTGATCGACAAGCTGCCGTTCCCGCCGCCGAACGATCCGCTGGTGCGCGCGCGTGCCGACGCGCTGCGGGCACGCGGTCGCGACCCGTTCAACGACTATTTCGTCGCCGAGGCGGCCGTGTCGCTGAAACAGGGTGCCGGCCGGCTGATCCGGCACGAGGACGATCGCGGGCTGCTGGTGATCGGCGACGTCCGCATGCGCCAGATGGGCTATGGCCAGCGGTTGCTGCGCGCGCTGCCGCCGATGGCGCCGCTACACCATGAAGCCGACGCGCTGGCCTGGCTCGATCAGCTGGCAGCCGCGCACGCGCCCTGACGGGCCCTGCGGCTCACCAGAACTGCCACCAGGGTGTGTCGCGCGTGCGGATGCCCTCACGCATGAAGCGGCTGTCGGGATAGTTCGCCTTCAGCACGCGGTCGGCGTCGTCGCGCAGCTGGGTGAGGCCGAGCCGGTCGTAGCACTGCGCCATGATGTACAGCGCCTCCTCGACCGACGGTGTCCGCTGGTATTCGCGCACCGTGTACTGGGCGCGATTGGCTGCCGCTACATAGGCGCCGCGCCGGTAGTAGTAGCGCGCGACGTGCAGCTCGTACTGCGCCAACGCATTGACGATGTAGTCCATGCGCACGCGCGCATCGGCGCTGTACTTGGAGTCCGGGAACTGCTCGACCAGCTGCTTGAATGCCTGGTAGGCGTCGCGCGACGCCTGCTGGTCGCGTTCGGAGATGTCCTGCCGCGAGATCGAGCTCAGGATGCCGAGGTTGTCGTTGAAATTGACGATGCCCTTCAGGTACATCGCATAGTCGAGCGCAGGGCTGGACGGATGGATCTTGATGAAGCGGTCGAGCGTGGCCAGCGCCGTCGCTCGCTCGCCGCTACGCCACTGCGCGTAGGCCTGCTCCAGCAGCGCCTGCTGCGCGAGGATCGAGCCTGCGGCCTTGCCCTCGACGCGTTCGAGCAGCTTGATCGCCTTGTCGTAGTTGCCCGAGGACATCTCGTCGCGTGCGTCTGCGTACAATTTTTCGGCGCTGTCCTTGTCGCTGATGGTCAGCGACGAACCGCAACCGGCCAGCGCAAGCACGGCGATGCACAACAAGAGTCGGGTGGCTGACAACGGGGACTTCATCGAACGGCGGCAGCGCGTCGGCGCGGCGTCGAAACAGGGGGCGGGCCGATTCTAATGACGCAGCAGGCCGACGGTCCCGAGCCACCCGATCGCGACGACGACGGCGCGCCGGAGCCCGATGCCCTCGAGCCCGAGCGGCGCGCATGGCAGGTCGATGCCGCGGGGCACGGCCAGCGGCTCGACAAGGTGCTGGCATCGCTGGCCGGCGAGTTCTCGCGCAGCCATCTCCAGGGGGTGATCGCGCAGGGCGACGTCACGCTCGACGGCCTGGTCGTCACGACCGCGTCGCGCCGGGTCAAGGCCGGACAGCGTCTGCAGGTGACGCTGCGGCCCACGGCGCAGGCTCTGGCCTTCCGGCCCGAGGCGATGCCGCTGGCGATCCTGTTCGAAGACGTGCACCTGCTCGTGCTCGACAAGCCGGCTGGGCTGGTCGTGCACCCGGCCGCGGGCAACTGGTCGGGCACGCTGCTCAACGGTCTGCTGGCCCATCATGCGGGCGCGGCGTCGCTGCCGCGGGCGGGGATCGTGCACCGCCTCGACAAGGACACCAGCGGGCTGATGGTGGTGGCCAAGAGTCTGCCGGCGATGACGGCGCTGGTGCGCGCGATCGCCGCCCGCGAGGTCCAGCGCATCTACCACGCGCTGGCGCACGGCGTGCCGACCTGGGATGCGTTGACGATCGACGCACCGATCGGCCGCGACCCGCAGCAGCGAACGCGCATGGCCGTGGTGCCCGACGGCAAGCCTTCCCGCACCGACGTGCTCTGCTTGGCGCGCGGGCCCGGCGCCTGTGGTCTGCAGTGCACGCTGCACAGCGGGCGCACCCATCAGATCCGCGTGCACCTGGCGTCGCGCGGGCATCCGCTGGTCGGCGACGTGCTGTACGGCGGTCGGCCGCAGTGGGGGCTCCACCGCCAGGGCCTGCATGCGGTGCGCTTGGCGTTCGCGCACCCGATCGATGGCCGGGCGTTGTCCTTCGAGAGCGCGCCGGCGAGCGATCTGCGCAACGCCTGGCAGGCCGCATTGCACGAATAGCTGCACCGAGGCGGGTGCAGCGCGCTACAATGGCCGCCAAATCGCGCCTCGGGCGCGGCCGCCACCAGGTTGATCGGCAGCGGCGTGCATCCGATGCGAAGCGGTGCGCTGACATGCGCGCACCGGGTCGGCCAGGTCGCCGGCCCCAGTAGCACCTTGAGACAAGACCACGCCGAGAACGGCGCGGCGCTGAATTCCTAGCGATGCAGTGACGCCGACTGGCGCGCTCGGGCGCCTGTCATCCGACACGACGACGAATGAACACCCTCGAGGCCAAGCACGTGCTCGA
The DNA here is from genome assembly GCA_035455385.1 of Burkholderiaceae bacterium. Taxonomy (GTDB): domain Bacteria; phylum Pseudomonadota; class Gammaproteobacteria; order Burkholderiales; family Burkholderiaceae_C; genus JAEUPI01. Next base: position 13,613 of record DATIFD010000726.1, on the reverse strand, counting down.
AGCCGCCTTGCTGTGCGCGCAGCAACCATTGACGCTGCGCGACCTGGCGGCGCTGTTCGATGGCCAGAGCGACGAGGAGTCGATCCAGGCCCTGCTTGACGAGGTGGTGCGCGATTGGAGGGGCCGGGGCGTCGAGCTGGTCGGCCTGGCCAGCGGCTGGCGCTTCCAGAGTCGCGCCGACATCGGTGGCGTGCTCGAGCGGCTGCACCCGGAGAAGCCCGCGCGCTACTCGCGCGCGGCCATGGAGACGCTGGCCATCATCGCCTACAAGCAACCGGTGACCCGCGGCGACATCGAGGACATCCGAGGCGTGACCGTCAGCGGACCGATCATCAAGCAGCTCGAGGACCGCGGCTGGATCGAGGCAATCGGCACGCGCGAGGCGCCGGGCAGGCCCGCGCTGTACGCCACCACCAAGCAGTTCCTCGACGACCTCGGCCTGACGAGGCTTGACCAACTGCCAGCGTTGCAGGGCCCGACCGGCGCTGCACCGGCACCGGACCTGCTGGCGAAGCTCGGCGACGTCCAGGGCGCGCTCGAGCTCGACGCCGCGCCCGCGCAGACCGAAGGCGCCAATGCCCTGTCCGAAGTCCTGGCCGCAGCGCCTTCCGACGCGGCGACGTCGCCGTCCGAATCGACCCCACAGCCATGAACCCCACCGATCCCGATCCGTCCGCACCCGTGATACCCGCGCCGCCCTCAGAGCAGCCCGAATCGCGGACGAACAGTTCTTCAGGCAGCACCTCCAGCACGGCCGAACCTGCGGCAGGCGAAGGCGGCAACGACAGTCGTACCGCCGGCGCCGATGAAGGCGCGCCGCGGCGGCGCAACCGCAATCGACGACGTGGACGCCGCAACCGTGGCGAGCGCGCGGCCATCGAGGTGGTCGCCGATGGCGAGGTCGTCGACGACGGTTTCGACGATGAAGACGATGGCGACGACACCGAGGCCTCCGACGCCGGCGGGCAACCGCCCGCGGCGCAGTGGACGCCGGTCGATGTCGGCGAGCGCTTCGCCGACGTGGTCTCGGGCGCCTACGACAGCGAGCCGCCGCCGGAGCCCGAAGTCGAATCGGCCAAACGCGTGCTGGCCGCGATGCCCGACGCGCCCAAGCTGCACAAGGTGCTGGCGCAGGCCGGAATCGGCTCGCGGCGCGACATGGAGCAGCTGATTGCCGACGGCCAGATCACGGTCAACGGGCAGCCCGCGCACATCGGCCAGCGCATCGCCGCCGGTGACCAGATTCGCGTCGCCGGTCAGCTGGTGAAGTTGCGCATCGCGCCGCCGCAGGCGCGCGTGCTGGTCTATCACAAGCCAGCCGGCGAGATCGTCACCCACGGTGACCCGCAGAGCCGGCCGACCGTGTTCCGTCGCCTGCCGCGCCTGGCCGTGGGCAAGTGGCAGTCGGTGGGGCGACTCGACATCAACACCGAAGGCCTGCTGCTTTTCACCAACTCCGGCGACTTGGCCAACCGGCTGATGCATCCGCGCTTCGGCGTCGAGCGCGAGTACGCGGTGCGGGTGCTCGGCACGCTGACCGACGAGCAGCGCGAGCAGCTGCTCGAGGGCGTCGAGCTCGACGGCCAGCGCGCCGCGATCCGCTCGATCGAAGACGGCGGCGGGGAAGGGGCCAACCACTGGTACCGCGTGGTCATCACCGAAGGACGCAACCGCGAAGTGCGCCGCCTGTTCGAGTCGCTCGGCATGGCGGTGAGCCGGTTGATCCGCATCCGCTACGGCTGCGTGGTGCTGCCGCGCGGGCTGCGCCGCGGCATGTGGGTGGAGTTGCCGGGCGGCGACATGCAAGCCCTGCAGGCCCTGGCCGGAGGGGCGCGGCAACCCCAACAAGGTCGGGCCGACGACCGCCAGGGCCATCGCAACCGCCGCAACCGCGGCCGCGACAACCGTCCGCCGCGCGAGGGGGCGCCGCCCGCACCGCAGGAGCCGAGGCAGCACGACGAGGACGATCTGGATTTCGCGTCGATCCCCAACCCGCTGCAGCAGACCTTCGATCGCCGCGCGATCCGCGAGGCGCGCCAGCCCCGACGCGAGATCTCCGAGGACGGGCCGATTCCCAACCCCCTGGAGCAGACCTACGACAAGCGTGGCGTCCAGAAGCCGCGTGGTTTGGGGGTCGGCGGCCGCAAGGGTGGCGGCAAGGGCGGCGAACGGCAGCCCGACCCCATGCAGACCTCGGTCGGCTACATCGGCGCCGACGCTTTCCACAAGCAGATCAGCGGTGGTGGCGGGCGCGGTCGCCGGCGGCGCTGAGCGCGCCCCGTCATCGGCGCATGGAGCGCCGTGGCTAGAATGCGTGGTTTTTCGTGATGCACCCGCACCTTGAGGAGAACTGAATGGCCGTCGAGCGCACGCTCTCGATCATCAAGCCCGATGCCGTGGCGAAGAACGCCATCGGCCAGATCCTGGCGCGCTTCGAGGCCGCCGGCTTGAAGATCGTCGCCGCCCGCATGGCGCACCTGTCGCGCGGCGAAGCCGAGGCGTTCTATGCCGTGCACAAGGCACGCCCGTTCTTCAGTGACCTGGTCAAGTTCATGACCTCGGGCCCGGTGATGATCCAGGTGCTGCAGGGCGAGAACGCCATCGCCAAGAACCGCGAGCTGATGGGCGCCACCGATCCCAAGAAGGCGGCCAAGGGCACGATCCGCGCCGACTTTGCCGACAGCATCGATGCCAACGCGGTACACGGCTCCGATGCCCCCGAGACGGCGGCCGTGGAAGTGGCGTTCTTCTTCCCGGGCATGGCCATCTACGACCGCTGACGGAATGTTGACCCCCACGCTCGCTTCGCTCGCTGCCGCCCGGGGGGGCGCAGTCGGCTCGGGGCGGCCCGGCGCCGACTGACGGCGTCCATTTGGTGTGGTCAACCTGCTCGACTTCGACCTCGACGCCCTGATCGCCCATTGCGAGCGGCTCGGCGAGAGGCCGTTTCGCGCCGTGCAGCTGTTCCGCTGGATCCACCAGCGCGGGGTGGCCGATTTCGCCCAGATGACCGACCTCGCGCGGTCGTTGCGCGAGCGCCTGCCGTCGCATGCGCACGTGGCCGCACCGCCGGTGTTGAGCGAGCAGGCCTCCGAAGACGGCACCACCAAGTGGCTGTTCGATGTCGGCGGTGGCAATGCAGTCGAAAGCGTCTTCATCCCCGAGGCCGACCGCGGCACGCTGTGCCTGTCGTCGCAAGCCGGCTGCGCGGTCGGTTGCCGCTTCTGCGCCACCGGCCATCAGGGCTTCAGCCGCAACCTGACGACGGCCGAGATCGTCGGTCAGCTGTGGTTCGCCGAGCACCACCTGCGTGCGCGGCTGGCGGCCGGCGAACGCGGGCATCCGGCAAATGGCACTCGTGCCGTGGACAACGTCGTGATGATGGGCATGGGCGAGCCACTGCAGAACTACGGTGCCCTGGTGCCGGCGCTTCGCGTGATGCTGAGCGACCACGCGTATGGCTTGTCGCGCCGCCGCGTCACGGTGTCGACCTCTGGGGTGGTGCCGATGATCGACCGCCTGCGGCAGGATTGCCCGGTGGCGCTCGCGGTGTCGCTGCACGCGCCCGACGACGCGCTGCGCGACCAGCTGGTGCCGCTGAACCGCAAGTACCCGCTGCAGGAACTGCTCGCGGCCTGCGTGCGCTACCTCGACGCCGCGCCGCGCGATTTCATCACGTTCGAGTACTGCATGCTCGACGGCGTCAACGATTCGCCCGACCAGGCGCGGGCGCTGGTGCGCCTGCTGCGTGAGCGCGTGGCGTGCAAGGTCAATCTGATCCCGTTCAATCCGTTCGCCGAATCGGGCCTGAGGCGTTCGCCGCGCGAGCGCGTGGCGGCGTTTGCCGACGTGTTGCAGCGCGCCGGCATCGTCACCACCGTGCGCCGCACGCGCGGCGACGATATCGCCGCGGCTTGTGGCCAGCTGGCCGGCGAGGTGCGCGACCGCACGCGCGTGGCGCAGCGCCTCGGCCGTGGCACGATCGCCGTGGTGCCGGCGCAGCCGGCGCGGCGCTGAACGGACCGGCAACCACGAGGAGCAACGAGTGATGCGAGCGATGCTGGCCCTGGCCATCACCACGCTGGCGATGCTGGGCGGGTTGTGGGGATGCACCACGACGACGACTGAGAAGAGCAGCGATCCGACGATGCGCGAGCGCCCCACCGAGTCGGACCAGACCGACATCGATCGCCGCTCGCAGGTGCGCATGGAGCTGGCATCGGGCTACTACGCGCGCGGCCAACTCGACGCGGCGCTCGACGAGGTCAAGCTCGCGCTGGCAATCAAGCCCGAACTGCCCGAGGCCTACAACCTGCGCGGGCTGATCCACCAGAGCCTGGGCGACGACAAGCTGGCCGAAGAGAACTTCAAGCGCGCGCTGCAGATGAATCCGCGCGACCCCAACACGATGCACAACTACGGCTGGTTCCTGTGCCAGAGTCGTCGCATGCCGGAGGCGTTCGCTCAGTTCCAGCAGGCGATCGCCACGCCACGCTATGCCGGCCTGTCACGCAGCCTGATGGCGCTGGGCGTGTGCCAGGCACGCACCGGTGCTTATGCCGATGCCGAAAAGAGCCTGTCGCGCTCGTACGAGCTCGACCCGACCAGCCCGGTGACCGCGTTCAACCTGGCCGACGTGCTGTACCGCCGCGGTCAATACGAAAGGGCGCGCTTCTACATCGGCCGCGTCAATTCGGTGCCGGAGTACGTCAACGCGCAGACGCTGTGGCTCGCGACGCGCATCGAGAACAAGATCGGCAATGCGCGCGGCGTGCGCGACTACGGGCGCCAATTGAGCAACCGATTCCCGCAGGCGCCCGAGACCGTGGCGTACCAGCAAGGCCGTTTCGATGACTGACGAAGCGGCGCCACCTGCGGCCGACGCGCGCAGCGCGGGCGCCATGCTGCGCGCGGCACGCGAGAAGCAGGGCCTGCACATCGCCGCGCTGTCCGCGTCGATCAAGGTGCCGCAGGCCAAACTGGAGGCGCTCGAGGCCGGGCGCTACCACGAACTGACCGATGCCACGTTCGTCCGTGCGCTGGCGCACAGCGTGTGCCGCGTGCTGAAGATCGACGCCAAACCGGTGCTCGAACTGCTGCCGGCGGTGCCCGGCGCGCTGCTCGAGAAGGTCGACCATGGCCTGAAGGCCCCGTTCCACGATCGACCGGGTCGCGAAGCGCCCGCCGAGGACCGCCTGTGGCATCGCCCGGTGTTCTGGCTCGTGGCGGCGCTGCTGTTGGCCGCCGTCGGCTTCGTGCTGTGGCCGCAGCTGACCAGCTTGTGGGCTGGTTTGCCGTCGTTGCCGCACACCTCGGCCGGCGACATCTCGCCTGCGCCGGTGGCCAAGGCACCCCCGGAGCCGCTTGCACCGGCCAGTGTCCCCGAGGCACCCGTGGTCACGGCGGCGGCGCCCGTCGCCGAGGCAGCATCGGGCGGGGTCGGCGAGACCGTGCATGCGGCCGATGCCGGAGCCAGCCCCGCGGCCGATGCACCGCCGGCCGGCATCGCGGTGGTCCGTGCCAGCGGGCCTTCGTGGGTCGAAGCACGTGACGCGCGCGGCAACCTTCTGATGTCGCGGACGCTGCAACCCGGCGAGGTGGTCGGCCTCGACGGCGTGTTGCCGCTGAAACTCGTGATCGGCAACGCGCCGGCCACCGAGGTCACGCTGCGCGGCAAGCGCGTCGTGCTCGGCGCGCCGAACCGCGAGAACGTCGTCCGCATCGAGCTGAAGTGAAGCCCGGACCGTGAACTCCATCGAACCCGCCGCCACCGAGCGCGCCATCGACGCTGCGGCGCCGAGGCGCCACCGCACGCGCCAGGCGCGCGTGGCGTGGGGCTCGCGCGTCGTCACCATCGGCGGTGACGCGCCGGTGCGCGTGCAATCGATGACCAATACCGACACGGTCGACGCGATCGGCACCGCGATCCAGGTCAAGGAGCTGGCGCAGGCCGGCTCCGAGCTGGTGCGCGTCACGGTCAACACGCCGGAGGCGGCGCAGGCGGTGCCGCACATCCGCGATCAGCTCGATCGCATGGGCATCGACGTGCCGTTGATCGGCGACTTCCACTACAACGGCCATCGCCTGCTGAGCGAGCACCCGGCCTGCGCGCAGGCGCTGTCGAAATACCGAATCAATCCGGGCAACGTCGGCAAAGGCGACAAGCGCGACCGCCAGTTCGCGCAGATGATCGAGGTGGCGATGCGCCACGACAAGCCAGTGCGTATCGGCGTCAACTGGGGCAGCCTCGACCAGGAGCTGCTGGCAGCGCTGATGGACGAGAACGCGCGGCGCGCCGAGCCGTGGGACGCCAAGCAGGTGATGTACCAGGCGCTCGTGCGCTCGGCGATCGGTTCGGCCGACGCCGCCCGCGAGCTCGGCATGAACGCCGATCAGGTGATCATCAGCTGCAAGGTCAGCGGCGTGCAGGATCTGGTCAGCGTCTACCGCGCGCTGGCCGCGCGCTGCGACTATGCGCTGCACCTCGGCCTCACCGAGGCCGGCATGGGCACCAAGGGCACGGTGGCGTCGACCGCTGCGTTGGCGCTGCTGCTGCAGGAGGGCATCGGCGACACCATCCGCGTGTCGCTGACGCCGCAGCCCGGCGAACCCCGCACCCAGGAGGTGCTGATCGCGCTCGAGGTGCTGCAGTCGCTGGGTCTGCGCACGTTCAACCCCAGCGTCACCGCCTGCCCGGGCTGCGGCCGCACGACGAGCACGGTGTTCCAGGAGCTGGCGCAGCAGATCGACGGCTTCTTGCGCGCACAGATGCCGGTGTGGAAGGCACGCTACCCCGGGGTCGAGTCGATGAAGGTCGCGGTGATGGGCTGCATCGTCAACGGCCCCGGCGAGAGCAAGCACGCCGACATCGGCATCAGCCTGCCCGGCACCGGCGAGGCGCCGGCCGCGCCGGTGTTCATCGATGGCGAGAAGGCGGTCACTCTGCGCGGCGACTCGATCGCCCAGGACTTCCAGCGCATCGTCGAGGACTACGTCGTGCGCCGTTACTCCGCCGCGTCCGCCGCGTGATGGCCGAGCCGCAGCAAGCCGCCAAGCGCTCCCAGTCGCCGCTGGCCGCGGTGAAGGGCATGAACGACATCCTGCCCGGCCAAGTGCCGCGCAAGGAGAAATTGCCCGACTCCGCGTTGTGGCAGTGGTTCGAGGACGCCGTGCGCAGCGTGCTCGCGCGCTATGGCTACCAGTACATCCTGACGCCTGTCGTCGAGCCCACCGCGCTGTTCGTGCGCGGCCTCGGCGAGGTGACCGACATCGTCGAGAAGGAGATGTACTCCTGGCGCGACGAGATGAACGGCGACGAGCTGACGCTGCGCCCGGAGGCCACCGCGGGCATCGTGCGGGCGATGATCGAGCACAACGCGCTGTACAACGGCCCGCTGCGGTTGTGGACGATCGGCGCGATGTTTCGCCACGAGCGACCGCAGAAGGGCCGCTACCGGCAGTTCCACCAGCTCGACGTCGAGGCATTGGGCTTTGCCGGGCCGGACGTCGACGCCGAGCAGATCCTGATGATGCGCCGGCTGTGGCACGAGCTCGGGTTGGTCGTGGGCAAGCACGTGCGTCTCGAGATCAACAGCCTCGGGCAGGCGTCGGAGCGCGCCGCGCACCGCGCGGCCCTGATCGCGCACTTCGAGGCGCATGCCGGCCAGCTTGACGACGATGCGCGGCGCCGCCTGCACACCAATCCGCTGCGCATCCTCGACAACACCAAGAACTCGGCGATGCAGCCGCTGATCGAGGCCGCACCCAAGCTGATCGATTTTCTCGGCCGCGACTCGCTCGCGCACTTCGATGTCGTGCGCGCGGCGCTCGATGCCGCCGGCCTGGCCTACCGCATCAACCCGCGCCTCGTGCGCGGCATGGACTACTACAACCTCACCGTCTACGAGTGGGTCACCGACCACCTCGGCTCGCAGGGCACGGTGTGCGGGGGCGGGCGTTACGACGGCCTGTTCGAGCAGCTCGGCGGCAAGCCGACGCCGGCGATCGGCTTCGGCCTCGGCATCGAACGGCTGCTGCTGCTGATCCAGGAGCTGAACCTGCCGCCGCCCGATGCGGCGCCGCAGGCGTTCGCCGTGGTTCCCGATGCCGCGGCGATGCCGCGCGCGCTGGTCGTGCTCGAGGCGCTGCGCGCTGCCGGTGTGTCGGTGCAGATGCACGCCGCCGGCAAGGACGGCCTCGGCAGCATGAAATCGCAGTTCAAGAAGGCCGATGCCAGCCGCGCACGCTTCGCGCTGGTATTCGGCGCCGATGAGCTGGCGCAGGGCATGGTCGCGGTCAAGCCGCTGCGCGAAGGCGGCGCTGCGCAGCGGCTGAGGCCGCTGGCCGACGTGGCCGCCTGGGCCAACGAGTTGCGCACCGCATAATCGCGGCCGCGCTCCGCGCACGGGCGCGCGCTTTCGACACGACAACCCAATCCACCGATGGCCACCCACCTCGACCTGCAGGAGCAGGAGCAAGTCGACGCGCTGAAGGCGTTTTGGCAACAGTACGGCAACCTGATCACCTGGGCCCTGGTGGCCGCGCTGCTGGTCTACGCCGGCATCACCGGCTGGCAGTGGTGGCAGCGCGAGCAGGCCGCCCACGCCGGTGCGATGTTCGACGAGTTCGATCGCGCCCTGAACGCCGGCGACCTCGACAAGACCACACGCGTGTGGGCCGACCTGAGGGAGCGCTATCCGCGTACCGCGTACACGCAGCAGGCGGCGATGCTCACCGCCAAGCTGCAGTTCGACAAAGGCAAGGCCGACGATGCACGCGCGTCGTTGACCTGGGTGATCGATCACGCCGTCGAGGACGAATACAAGTTGCTGGCGCGCCTGCGGCTGGCTGCGCTGTTGCTCGACGCCAAGCAGTACGACGACGCGCTGAAGCAGCTCGACGCCGTGCCGGCCGGGCCGTTCGCCGCGCTGGCCGCCGACCGCCGCGGCGACGTGCTGCTGGCACAAGGCAAGAAGGATGCTGCGCGTGCAGCCTATCAGCAGGCGCACGACGCGATGGACGAGAAGGTCGAGTACCGTCGCCTGGTCGACGCCAAGCTCACGGCCCTGGGGGCCGCGCCGGCCATGGCGGCGGCGTCGGCAGCCTCCGCGGCATCCCGGTGAGGCCCGTGCTGCGCCGCGCTTTGCTGTTCGCGTCGACCCTGCTGCTGGCGGCGTGCGGCAGCGAAAAGCCCAAGCCGACCCCGCTGGAGACCTTCGAGCCGAAGCTGCAGGGCCAGGTGCTGTGGCAGTCGCGATTCGATCGCGTCACGTTTGCGCTCGCCGTACAGGCACGCGACGGCATGTTCGTGGTCGCCGGTGGCGACGGGTCGGTGGCCGCACTCGATGGCGCCACCGGCGCCGAGCGCTGGCGCGCCAACGCGGGCGCGGCGTTGACGGCCGGGGTCGGCAGCGACGGACGCTTCGCGGCCGTGGTGACACGCAACGACGAGGTCGTGGTCTTCGAACGCGGTACCGAGCGCTGGCGCAAGCGGTTGAACTCGCGCGTCACGACGGCGCCGCTGGTGGCCGGCGAGCGGGTGTTCGTGATGGGCGTCGACCGCATCGTCGTTGCCTTCGATGCGCTCGACGGCCGGCCGCTGTGGCGCCTGCAGCGACCCACCGATGCATTGACGCTGTCGCAGCCCGGCGTTCTGGCGGCCTACAAGGACACGTTGCTCGTCGGTCAAGGTTTCCGGCTGGTCGGGGTCGACCCGCTGCGCGGCGGCGTGCGCTGGGAGGTGGCGCTGGCCAATCCGCGCGGCACCAACGAGATCGAGCGGCTGGCCGACCTCGTCGGCCCGCCGTTGCGGCTCGGGGATGTGTGGTGCGCCAGGGCGTTCCAGTCGGCAGTGGCGTGCGCACGTGCCGACAACGCCACGCTGCGCTGGAGCCGCAACGTCGGCGGTGTCCAACCCGTGGGCGGCGACAGCGACATCGTGGTCGGTGCCGACGCCAGCGACCGCATCACGGCGTGGAAGACCGCCAGCGGCGACATCGCTTGGACGCAGGAGAAGCTGCTGTACCGCGGCCTGAGCGGTCCGCTGGTCACCGAGACTGCCGTGCTGGTGGGCGACTCCGAGGGCTACGTGCACGCGCTGGCGCGCGACGATGGCCACCTGCTGGCGCGCTGGAGCACCGACGGCTCGGCGGTGGTGGCGCCGCCGGTGCGCCTGGGCGATACCGTGCTGGTGGTCACGCGCAACGGCGGCCTGTACGCCATGCGCGTGGGCTGACGGGCACGGACGCTGCGCAAGAGGCGGGCGGAACACGAGCGCGATGAAGCCGGTGCTGACGATCGTCGGCCGCCCCAACGTGGGCAAGTCGACGCTGTTCAACCGCCTGACCCGCTCGCGCGACGCGATCGTCGCGGACTTCGCGGGCCTCACCCGCGACCGTCACTACGGCGACGCGGTGTCCGACGGGCGCGAGTTCATCGTCATCGACACCGGCGGTTTCGAGCCGACCAGCGAATCCGGCATCGTGCACGAGATGGCCAAGCAGACGAGGGCCGCGGTGGCCGAGGCCGATGCCGTGCTGTTCGTCGTCGATGCGCGCGCCGGACTGTCGGCGCAGGATCACGACATCGCGCGGTTCCTGCGCGCCAGCGGCAAGCGGGTGGTGCTGGCGGTCAACAAGGCCGAAGGCATGAGCGACTCGCCCGCGCTGGCCGAGTTCCACGAACTGGGGCTCGGTTCACCGCATCCGGTGTCGGCTTCGCACGGCCAGGGGTTGCGCAGCCTGGTCGACGCGGCGCTCGAGGGCTTCGAGTTCGATACCCGCGGGCGCGACGACGAAGCCGACGGCGGCGACAAGCCGATCCGCCTCGCGGTGGCGGGACGGCCCAACGTCGGCAAGAGCACGCTGATCAATGTCTGGCTCGGCGAGGAGCGCCTGGTGGCCTTCGACCAGCCGGGCACGACGCGCGATGCCATCCACGTGCCGTTCGAACACCACGGCGAGCGCTTCGAACTGATCGACACGGCCGGGCTGCGGCGCAAGGGCCGGGTGTTCGAGGCGGTCGAGAAGTTCTCGGTCGTCAAGACGCTGCAGGCGATCGCCGATGCCAACGTGGTGGTGCTGTTGCTCGACGCCACACAGGGCGTGAGCGATCAGGATGCCCACATCGCGGGATACATCCTGGACAGCGGCCGTGCCGTTGTGGTGGCGATCAACAAGTGGGACGCGGTCGACGCCTACCAGCGCCAGATGGTCGAGCGCGCAGTGGCGCAGCGGCTTGCCTTTCTGCGCTATGCGAAGGTGCTGCACATCTCGGCGCGCAAACGCCAGGGGCTCGGGCCCTTGTGGAAGGCGATCTCCGAGGCGCATGCATCGGCGCGAGCCAAACTGTCCACGCCGGTGCTGACCCGCCTGCTGCACGAGGCGGTGGCGCACCAGGCGCCGAAGCGGGCCGGCGCGGTGCGTCCCAAGCTGCGCTATGCGCACCAAGGCGGCATGAATCCGCCGATCGTGGTGATTCACGGCAACGCGCTGGAGCATGTGACCGACGCATACAAGCGTTATCTGGAGGGGCGCATCCGCGCCCACTTCGGTCTCGTCGGCACGCCGATGCGCATCGAGTTGCGCAGTTCGCGCAATCCGTTCGACGGCCAGCGGACGCGGTCGGGCTGAAAAGTCGGCCGACGGATTGAACTCTCGGCGCCCGGCGCGGTCGATGACCGGCGGGCCGCATCGGCCCCTGGGCCAGCAAAGCGCGCATCGTGTGATAACGTGCGGCCTGCTGGAACTCTCAACACGGAGCATATCGTGAGCAACAAAGGGCAACTCCTACAAGACCCGTTCCTGAACCTGCTGCGCAAGGAGCACGTGCCGGTGTCGATCTACCTGGTCAACGGCATCAAGCTCCAGGGCCATATCGAATCGTTCGATCAGTACGTCGTGCTGCTGCGCAATACGGTCACGCAGATGGTCTACAAGCACGCCATCTCGACCGTGGTGCCCGGGCGGCCCGTCAACTTCCACACCAACGAGACTCCCGATGCGGCGTGACCGCCGCTGCGCTTGACCGGCCGCGCTTCGACACGGCTTGCCCTTGGATCGCTCTTCCGACCTGCCGGTCCCCGACGACGCGGCGACGCGCACCGTGCTGGTGGGCGTCGACCTCGGCGCGGGGCATTCGTTCGACCCCACGCTCGACGAGCTGGCACAACTCGCCGAGTCGGCCGGCGACGAACCGGTGGCGCGCGTCGTCGCGCGCCGCAAGGCGCCCGATGCGGCGTTGTTCGTCGGCAGCGGCAAGGCCGACGAGATCAAGGCCCTGGTCACCGAACATCATGCGGCCGGGGTCTTGTTCGATCAGGCGCTGAGTCCGGCGCAGCAGCGCAATCTCGAGCGCTATCTCGGCGTGCCGGTGGCCGATCGCACCGCGCTGATCCTGGAGATCTTCGCGCGCCGTGCCCAGAGTCACGAGGGCAAGCTGCAGGTCGAACTCGCGCGCCTGCAGTACGTGGCCACGCGGCTGGTGCGACGCTGGGGTCACCTCGAGCGCCAGCGCGGCGGTGCCGGTCTTCGCGGCGGCCCGGGCGAGGCGCAGATCGAACTCGACCGCCGCATGATCACCGAGCGCATCAAGTCGGTGAAGGCACGCCTGGTCAAGGTGAAGCGCCAGCACGACACGCAACGCAAGGCGCGCGCCAAGAGCGGCGCGCTGCGGGTGTCGCTGGTCGGCTATACCAACGCGGGCAAGTCGACCCTCTTCAATGCCCTGGTCAAGGCGCGCGCCTATGCCGCCGACCAGTTGTTCGCGACGCTCGACACGACGACGCGGTCGATGTACCTGGAAGGGGTGGGACAGACGGTGGCGCTGTCCGACACGGTGGGGTTCATCCGCGACCTGCCGCACAAGCTGGTGGAGGCGTTCCGCGCCACGCTGCAAGAGGCGACCGAGGCCGATCTGCTGCTGCACGTGGTCGATGCGTCGAGTCCGCAGGTCGACGCCCAGCGCGACGAGGTCGAGCGCGTGCTCGCCGAGATCGGTGCGCAGGACCTGCCGCAGATCCTCGTCTACAACAAGCTCGACGCGCTGCAGCCGCAGCCGCGCGCGCTGCTCGACTGGATCGAGCGCGGCAACGGCGCGCTGGTGCCCCGGGTTTTCGTCAGCGCGACGCAGGGCGCCGGAGTGCCGCTGCTGCGCGAGCTGATCGGCCGCATCGCCGCCGGCGAGACCTTGCATCCGCCGCTGGCGCCACCATCTGAGCCGGCAGTGTCGCGCCCGGCGGCGATTGCCGGACAATCGCACCCCTCGGCCCTCCACAAACATCACACCGCATGACGCTGCGTCCGACCCCGGCCATCCACGATGAACCCACCACGCTGCCGGCCCGTCTGGCCCTGGCCTGGCGCTCGGGCATCGCCTGGCTGCGCGCCGGGCTGCGTCGCGCCATGCCGCAGGTCATGATGGCCGGCCGCAACGACGGCCCACCCGACCTCGACGAACTGTGGCGCGATTTCAACCGGCGCCTGAGCGGCTTGTTCGGCGGCAAAGGTGGCGGCGGTCGGCGGGGTGAGCCCGAGGGCGGCGGCGGCCCGCAGTTCCAGCCCGACATGAAGAGCGCGGGCATCGGCGTCGGTCTGATCGCGCTGGTGGTGCTGCTG
>DATIFD010000725.1:0-6144 GCA_035455385.1 Burkholderiaceae bacterium | reverse complement strand
AGCAAGCCCACAAACTCGCCTCCGCCGTCGCTGGATTCAAACTCGACGGAAACACCACCGCACTGCAACCGGCCGCGCCGACTGCGCCGAGCCTCGCCGGCAGCGCGATGCACGTGCCCGCACCGGCGCCGTCGACGGGCGGCACCGAAGCGAAGCCCGACGCATGGGACGGCAGCGAACGCCGCAGCCCACAACGCGCCACCAACGTGTCGCGCCTGCCGGCCAGGCCTGCGACGCCACCGAGCGCATCGCCCGCCGCCGCGGCCGCCGGCGGTGGCGCCGACGACGAGTGGGAGTCGTTCTAAGCGAAGTCCGCGATCGCCGGGCGCGCGAGACTCACTCCGGTGCGCGGCGCAGCGTCTCGACGACCGGCCGGCGCAGCACGCCGCGCAGCCCCATCCAGCCGGCCGCCAGCGCCAGCAGCGCGCCGGCCAGCGTGCCGGCCAGCGGCACCCACGGCGACGCGTTCCAGGTGAACTCGAACACGTAGCGCGCCAGCAGCGCGCCCACCACCGCCGCCGCGCTCGCGGCCAGAAGACCGGCCAGCGCACCGACACCGAGCAGCTCGGCGCGCTGCACGCACGCCAGCAGCCGCGCACCGGCACCGAGCGCGCGCATCACCGCGTACTCGCGCTCGCGCGCGTCGCGCGTGGCGCTGACCGCGGCGAACAGCACCACCAGGCCGGCGGCCAGCGTGAAGCCGAACAGCAACTCCACCGCGCGCACCACCTGGTCGAGCACCTGCTGCACCTGCGCGATCGATGCTGAGACATCGATGCTGGTGACGTTGGGGAAGTCGCGCGCCAGCGCATTGTCGAAGCCGGGGGTCGCCGGCGCGCGGAAGGCGCTGATGTAGCTGACCGGCAGATCGTCGGCCATCTTGGCCAGCGGGAACATGACGAAGAAGTTGACCCGCATCGAGCTCCAGTCGACCTTGCGCACGCTGCTGATGCGGCCCTCGACGACGCGACCGGCGACGTCGAACGCGAGGCGGTCGCCGAGCTGGAGCCCGAGCGTCTGCATCAGGCCCTCTTCCACGCTCAGCGCGCCGGTCTCGTCGCGCTGCCATTGTCCACCGACCACCGTGTTGTGCCCGGGCAGCTGCGCTGCGTGGCTCAGGTTGAACTCGCGCTCGACCAGCCGCCGCGCGCGATCGTCGCTGTAGTCGTCCTGCGCCACCGGCTTGCCGTTCACCGCGACCAGGCGGCCGCGGATCATCGGGTACCAGTCGTAGTTCGCGACCCCGGCGTCGCGCAGCCGCTGGCGGAACGCCTGCGCCTGATCGGGCTGCAGGTTGATCACGAACCGGTTCGGCGCGTCGGCCGGCGTGGCAGCGCGCCAGCTGGCGATGAGGTCGGTGCGCAGCAGCACCAGCAGCGCCAGCGCGAGCAAGCCGACGCCGAGTGCCGACACCTGCAGCATCGCGAACGCCGGGCGCGACGCCACCTGCCGCGTGGCCAGCACCAGCCAGCGCGGCGCGCGCGACTCGGGCACCGCGGCCTTCAGCGCGCGCACGGCCAGCCACGACAGCGCGGCCAGCACGACCACCGCGGCCGCGAAGCCGCCGACCGCCAGGCCGCCGAGCTTCAAATCCGACGACGCGGCCAGCAGCAGCGCCGTGAAGCCGGCGATGCCGGCGCCCAGCGTCGCCAGCGACGCCGGCTGCAGCGCGCCGAGGTCGCGGCGGATCACCCGCAGCGGCGGCACGCGCGCCAGCTGCAGCACCGGCGGCAGGCCGAACGAGACCAGCAGCGTGAGGCCGACGCCGAGGCCGAACAGCGCCGGCATCGCGCCGGGTGCCGGCAGGCGCGTGCCTTCGATCAGGTTGCCGAGCAGCGCGACGAACACCTGGTGCACGGCCAGCCCCAGCGCCACGCCGAGCCCGCTGGCCACCAGCCCGACGCCGCCGAACTCCAGCGCATACGACCAGGCGATCGCGCGCTGCGGCGCGCCGAGCACGCGCAGCACCGCGCAATCGTCGAGGCGGCGCTGCGCGAAGTCGCGCGCCGCGATCGCCACCGCCACCGCGGCCAGCAGCGCGGCCAGCAGCGCCACCAGGTTGAGAAACTTCTCGGCGCGATCGAGCGTCTGCCGCATCTCGGGCCGGCCCGACGACAGCGACTCGACGCGCAGGCCGCGCAGCTTGCCCGCCTTCTGCGTCTCATCGGCCCAGTGCACGAACTGCGCCACGCGCTCGTCGTTGCGGGCGTCGCTGCCGGCCACCGCGAGGCGATAGCTGACGCGGCTGCCCGGCTGGATCAAGCCGGTGGCATCGAGGTCGGCCAACGCGATCATCACGCGCGGCGCGAAGCTCGAGAACCCGGCGCCGCGATCGGGCTCGAGCACGATCACGCGCTCGATCGTGAACTGCGCATCGCCGAGCAGCAGCGAATCGCCGATCGACAGCTGCAACGCCGACAGCAGCGACGCGTCGACCCAGGCGCGGCCGCGCGCCGGCGCCGCCGCCACCGCCTGCTCGACGCCGTCGGCGCCGCGCAGCGTGAGCTGGCCACGCAGCGGATAAGACCCGCTGACGGCTTTCAACGACACCAGGCGCGCGGTGCCGCCGCGCGAATCGGGCGCGCGCGCCATGCTCGGAAAGATCGCTTGCGTCGCGGTGCGCAGCCCGAGCGCGGCCGCCTGGTCGGCAAACGCCGCCGGCGCCGGCAGGTCGCTGGCCACGATGGCGTCGCCGCCGAGCAGCGCGCGCGCGTCGCGCGCCAGCGCCGCGTTGAGCCGGTCGGCCAGGAAGCCCACCGCCGTGAGCGCGGCCACTGCCAGCATCACCGCCACCACCAGCAGCCGCAGCTCGCCGGCGCGCAGGTCGCGCCGCAGCTGGCGCACGGCCATCCCGACGATGCCGACGCGAAGATGCGAGGTCTCAGCCGATGCCGCCATGCCGCCCACGGTACACCAGAGCACGCGACCTCGGGCGGCGCCCGACCAAAGCCTTGCAACCCAGCGTGCAGGGTGCTGCAACCCCCGGCGCCGGGCACGGTGCTGTAATCGACGCCATGACGAAGCGGACACTGCCCTCGTTGTTCCTCTCGCACGGCTCGCCGATGATCGCGCTGGAGCCGGGCGATGCCGGCGCCTTCATGCAACGGCTCGGCCCGGCGATCGATGCGGCATTCGGGCGGCCGCGGGCGATCGTCATCGCGTCGGCGCACTCGCTGACGCGCGAGCCGGCGCTGCTGGCCGCTGCTCGCCACGACACGGTGCACGATTTCGGCGGCTTTCCGCAGCCGCTGTACGAGCTGCGCTACGACGCGCCGGGTGCGCCCGAACTGGCGCCGCGGGTCGGGCAGCTCGTGGGCGAGGCCGGCCTGCCGGTGCACATGGTGCCCGGCGGCGGGCTCGACCACGGCATCTGGGTGCCGCTGCGGTTCGCGTATCCGGCTGCCGACGTGCCGGTGCTGCCGCTGGCCTTCCCGCCCAACTGGTCACCGCAGCAGCTGCACGCACTGGGTCGCGCGCTGGCCCCGCTGCGCGGCGACGGCGTGCTGGTGATCGGCAGCGGCAGCATCACGCACAACCTGCGGCTGGTGTTCTCGCGCATGCCGCACGCCCGCACCGCACAGGCCGGCGAGGCCGAGATCCCCGAGAGCGCAGCGTTCCGGCGCTGGTTCGCCGAGCGCAGCGCGGCCCAGGACCTCGATGCGCTGTTCGACTACCGCCGCCAGGCGCCGCATGCCGTGCACATGCACCCCAGCGACGAGCACCTGCTGCCGTGGTACGTGGCCGCCGGGGCCGGGCATGAGGGCCCGCTGCTGCGCGTGCACGACAGCGTGACCAACGGCTGCCTCGGCATGGATGCCTACGCGTTCGGGGCCGGCGCGGCGCTGCTGGAGCAGCAGTTGCGAGAGGGTGTGACCGTCTGAACCGAGACGAGCTCGCGCAGCGATGCGCCTCAGCCGTGCCGCGCGCGTGAATCGGCAGGCGCCTGTTCGCGTTCGCCCATGCCGTAGTCGCGCAGCACTTGCGCGACACGTAGCCGGTAGTCGGCAAAGTGCCGCCCGCGCCCAGCCTGCTGCGCGGCGCGGTGTGCGTCGAGCTCGCGCCAGCGGCGCACGGCCTCTTCGTCGCGCCAGAACGACAGCGACAGCAGCTTGTCGGGCTGCGTGACGCTGCGGAAGCGCTCGACCGAGATGAAGCCGTCGATCGCCTCGAGCTGCTGGCGCAGCCCGGCCGCGAGCGCGAAGTAGACATCGGCGTGGCCCTCGCGCGGAACCACCTCGAAGATGACGGCGATCATCGCAGCTCCTGGCTGGCCCGCGCGGGCTGGTTGAGGGTGCCCTCGACGCCTTCGACGAAGGTGCGCTGCTCGCGCAGGATGAAGCGCCGGGCCTGCGCGAACTCGAAGTTGGCGCGCCCTTCGTCGTCGGCCTTGACGCGCTGGCGATACGCCTCGTAGGCGGCAAGCGAGTCGAACTGCAGCAGGCCCCAGGCCTCGTCGTTGGTGCCCTCATGCGGCACGAAGTATCCGATCAGGTGGCCACCGCAGCGCGGAATGATGCGGCCCCAGCGCTCGGCATAGAGCCGGAAGGCATCGCGCTGGAACGGATCGATCCGGTAGCGGATGAAGCAGGCAATCGTCGACATGGGTGCTCCCGTATGGCAGGCCCCGATGCTAGGCCGCGGCGCGGCGCCGACGGTTCGACCGTGCTCGAACCATGAGCGGCGCGGCGCCGCTACGATGCACCCATCATGCGCGACGGACCCCACATCGCCGGCATCGCCTCGCTGATCGGCGAGCCGGCGCGCGCCGAGATGCTGACCGCGCTGCTGGCCGACCGCGCGCTCACCGCCACCGAGTTGGCCACGATCGCCGGCGTCGGCAAGGCCACCGCGAGCAGCCACCTGGCCAAGCTGCGCGGCGCGGGCCTGCTCACGGTGCACGATCAGGGGCGGCACCGCTACTTCCGTCTGGCCGACCGCGACGTCGCGCAATTGCTCGAATCGTTGATGGGCGTGGCCTTCCGCACCGGCGCCGTGCGCCTGAAGTCGAGCCCGCGCGAGCCGGCGCTGCGGCGCGCCCGCGTCTGCTACGACCACCTGGCCGGCGAGCTCGGCGTGCAGGCGTTCGAGGTGCTGATGGCGAACCAGGCCTTCAAGGCCGACGCTGCGGGGCTGCACATCACGCCGCGCGGCCTCGACTGGTTCGCCGCCTTTGGCGTCGACGTGCAGGCGGTGAGCACGCAGCGCCGCATGATGTGCAGGGCCTGCCTCGACTGGAGCGAGCGCCGCCACCACCTGGCCGGCGCCTGGGGCGCGGCGCTGCTGCAGCGCCTGTTCGCGCTCGGCTGGGCACGTCGCGTCAAGGACACTCGCATCGTGCAGTTCACGCCGCCGGGCGAGCGTGCCTTCGAGGCGGCGTTCGCGCCGCCGGCAATGGCCCATCGCGCCGCGGCGCAGCTCGCGCCATCGTAAGGCGTCCGGGATGCGGCCGGTCACCGGACCGCTTGGTATCGGCCATGTGCCGACGTAGCGACTCGTCCTCGAAAGCGGCCACTCGACGGCAATAAGGGCCAAGAGCGATGATTGCAACTCGCGGCTGCGACACTGCTGCGACGTCTAGCGCGGCAGCATATTTCGGCTGACGAACGCCCGCTTGGCATTTGCTCGCACTCGGAGCAACATCCGACCCGCGGCATGGGGTGGAGGTGAATGGTCGCTTCAGCGGCATCTCCAGGACTGAGGGCGAAAGTCCCCCCTGAGTCGGTCGGACACAAGTCCCGGCAGTACGTCGCGGCGTTGGCGGCCCTCTGCGCGGTGCTCAACCTCACTCCAGGAAAAGTCGACGCTCAGATTTCCGATGGAATCGTCAAGATCGGCGTCCTGAACGACGAGTCTGGACCGTACGCTGCGTTTGCTGGGCCGGGCTCGAGAGTGGCTGCGCTCATGGCGGTCGAGGACTTCGATGCAGCGGCTAAAGGGATCACGGTCGAGGTCATCTTCGGTGACCATCAGAACAAGCCCGAGGTCGGCGCGAAGATCGCCCGCGAATGGTTCGACACGGAAGGGGTCGACGTGATCGTCGACGTCCCGCAATCGTCAGTTGCCTTGGCGATCAACAAGATCGCGCGCGAAAAGGGGAAAGCGCTCTTAGTTTCTTCGGGGGGCACCTCGGAGTTGACCGGCAAG
>DATIFD010000724.1:0-4733 GCA_035455385.1 Burkholderiaceae bacterium | reverse complement strand
AGAAGCAGCTGCTAGACCGCCAGCTGCTGCGCATGGTGGGCATCCAAGCCGAGCAGCAGCGCATCATCGTGGTCAAGAGCTCCAACCACTTCCGCGCCGACTTCCAGCCGCACGCCAGCCACGTGCTGGTGGCCAAGGCGGCCGGGCCGATGGCCGCCGACCCGGCCGACCTGCCGTGGCGGCACCTGCCGCCGTCGATCCGCACGCGGCCTTAAGTGGCAGGATCGCGGCTGCGATGAAACGACGCGCGTCGATGACGTGGATGGCGGCCGCCGCGCTCGCGGTGCGAAACGCCATCGCGCAAGCCCCAGTTGCGTCGAGGAGGCCAAGGCTGATCGGCTTCCTCGGTCTCTATTCGGCGCAAGTCTACGCGCCATACCTCAATGCCTTCGGCGAGGGGTTGCGCGCGCTGGGACAACGCGAAGGCATCGATCTCGTGATCGAGTATCGTTGGGCCGAGGGTGTCGAGGAGCGACTGCCCGAGCTGGCCAGGCAGTTGGTGGCGCTGCAGCCCGACCTCATCGTGACCCACACGGGCGCCGGAATCCGTGCCGCGCAGGCAGCCACCTCGTCGATCCCGATCGTGATGGGTGTAAGCGCGGACCCGGTGGGCCTGGGGCATATCGCCAGCCTCGCGCGGCCTGGCGGCAACACGACCGGCGTGTCCTCGCAAGTCGTCGACCTGGCCTCCAAGCGCCTCGAACTGCTGAAGCAGGCCGTGCCGCAGGCACAACGCATCGCGGTGTTGTCGGACAACGCGAACCCGGCGGCCCGACAGGGTGAGCGCGAGTTGCACAACGCCGCAGGCAAACTCGGCGTGACGGTGCAATCCTTTGGGGTGGACGCCGCGCCCGCGACGCTCGACCCGATCTTCGCCACGATCGTTCGCGAGCGAATGGGGGGTATCGTCGTCGAGCCCTATCCGCTGGTCACCCGACACGTCGCGCGCATCGTGGCGTTTGCAGCGACCCATCGCCTGCCGACGATCGGCGGCGTCCGCCAGTTCGCCGAAGACGGTGGCCTGCTGGCTTACGGCGGCGACTTCGTCGAAGGGTGGCGGCTGGCGGCGAGCTACGTGCACAAGATCCTGAATGGCGCCAATCCCGCCGAGCTTCCGGTGGAACAGCCGGCGAAATTCGAGCTGACGGTCAACCTGAGGAGCGCGAAGACGCTCGGGCTGGTGATTCCGCCGTCTCTGCTGTTACGGGCCGATATCGTGCTTCGGTGACGGGCCGTTCGTCTCGCTACAGCGGGTCCAGCGGATAGATCGGCCGCCGCACGCGCCGGTGGTTCAGCGCCGCATAGTCCGACGTGCAGACCCCGGTGCCGTTGCATTCGACCACCGCGTGCGCCAGTGACTTCAGGCCCGCGCGCCAGTGCACGCGGCTCTTCAGCATCACGAAGGTCTTGTGCTGCGGCGCGATGCCCACTGCCGTGAACGCCGCCAGGTCGTGCGGCTCGACGTGGTTGGAAATCACCACGATCTCGATGCCGCCGGTGTCGAGCACGGCGGTCGGACCCATCGTCTGCCACTCGCCGCGCCCCATCGCACCGACGTTGCGGAAGCGGCCGTCGCAGATCAGTCGCACGCGGCCGCTGACAGCGCGCGGCTCGCCCTTCAGATGCAGCGACGGCATGTCGAGCTTGCCGCCCAGCGGCAGCGTCACCTGCGCGCCGACACCGGCGGCGATCATCTGCTGCACCGCTGCCGGGTCGAACACCGCGAATGCCGCCGCGTCGCGCAGGCCCGCGTCGAGCATCGCGCCGAGCACGGTCATCGTGTCCATCGTGCCGCCCGAGGCGCAGTTGTCGCTGTGGTCCAGCAGCACGATCGGCCCGCTGCCGGCCGGCTTGGCCGCGGCCAGTGCTCGTGCGCGCGCCATCGACTGCGCCAGCGGCTCTGGCGTGTAGACGAACTGCGCGCGCACCGACCACGCACGTTCGAGCAACTCGTCGCACCAACGACGCGCCAGCGCCGCGTCGTTGTCGGTCACGACCACCGCCGACAGGCCGGCGAACTCGATGTCGGCATTCGGGAAGCCGACGAACACGCTCGCGCACAGCGCGCCTTGCGCCTCCATCTCTCGGCAACGCGCCTGCAGCTCGCGGTTCGGCCAATCGTCGGTGCCCTGACGCATCACGTGCGGCAGCATCGGCTGGCGGCCCCAGGCCATCGTCGGCCGCGCCCGGCCGGCGAGCTGCGCCAGCAGCGCCCGGCCGGCACGCTGGCCGGTCTCGAACATGTCGACGTGCGGATAAGTCTGGTAGCCGGCGATCGCGCTGGCGTGCTGCGCAAGAGCGTCGTACAGGTTGGTGTGCATGTCGAGCGCGACGCCGATCGGCACGCCGGGTGCGACGCTGCGGATGCGGCGCAGCAGCTCGCCCTCGCCGTCGTCGTACGTGCGGGTGACCATTGCGCCGTGGAGGTCGAGCAGCACGCCGTCGCAGCCTGCGGCCACCGCGTCGACGATGCGGCCGGCGATGTGCTCGTAGGCCGCGTCGTCCACCGGTCCGCTGGGTGCGGCGGAGGCGGCCACCGGCACCGTGATGCGCGCGCCGGCGGCCTCGGCCAGCTCGATGAACGCGCCGATCGCCGAGCCCGTGCCGCGGTAGGCCGCGATGGCCACGTCGCCTTCCGGCGGCTGCGCCGCACCACGCGCAAAGCGCGCCAGCGGCGTCGGCACCGGCGAGAAGGTGTTGGTCTCATGCTTCATCTGGGCGATCACGAGCTTCATCGGGGCCTCCGGCGATCAGGGCCGCATCATGCCGCGGCGGCATGCGGGCAACCCCCGGGCGTGCCAGCAGCGGATTGCGCCAAGATGCGTTGGCAGCGCCCTCTCGCTACCCAGGAGCCAAAGTGACGCCCACCGCCCTCACCGACTGCACGGCCACCGACCTGCTCGCCCTGTACCGCTCGCGCCAGACATCGCCGGTCGAGGCCACCCAGGCCGTGCTGGCGCGCATCGACCGCCTCAACCCGAAGCTGCTGGCGTACTGCCACGTCGCAGCCGACGAGGCGCTGGCCGCCGCCCGCGCCAGCGAGGCGCGCTGGCAGCGCGGGCAGCCGTGCGGCGCGCTCGATGGCGTGCCCACCTCGATCAAGGACCTGATTCTGACCAAGGGCTGGCCGACGCTGCGCGGCAGCCGCACGGTCGACGCCAACCAGCCGTGGGACGTCGACGCGCCTGCCACCGCGCGCCTGCGCGAGGCCGGCGCGGTGCTGTTGGGCAAGACCAGTACGCCCGAGTTCGGTTGCAAGGGCGAGACCAACTCGCCGCGCACCGGCATCACGCGCAACCCGTGGGATCCGAGCAAGACACCGGGCGGATCCTCCGGCGGCACGGCGGCCGCGGTGGCCGCCGGCCTCGGGCCGCTGTCGGTTGGCACCGACGGCGCCGGCAGCGTGCGCATCCCGTCGGCGTTCTGCGGCAACTTCGGCTTGAAGCCGAGCTTCGGCCGCGTGCCGGCGCATCCGCTGTCGCCGTTCGGCACCGTCGCGCACCTCGGGCCGCACACGATGAGCGTGCGCGACGCGGCGCTGATGCTGACCGTGCTGGCGCAGCCCGACGCGCGCGACTGGACCTCGCTGCCGTACGACCCGCGCGACTACACCATCGGGCTCGACGACGGCATCCGCGGCCTTCGCATCGCCTGGTCGCCCGCGCTGGGCTACGCTAAGAACGTGCACCCCGAGGTGGCGGCGGCGTGCGCCAAGGCCGTCGACGAGCTGCGCGCGCTCGGGGCGCACGTCGAGGCCGTCGATCCCGGCATCGAGGATCCGCTGGAAATCACTTGCGGCCTGTGGTTCGTCGGCGCCTGGACGGTGTGGAACACGCTGACACCCGAGCAGCAGAAGGTCACCGATCCCGACTTCGCTGCCGAGGCCGAGCTCGGCGCCCGCTACAGCGCGCTCGACATTCAGCGCCTTGGCCTGCGCCGCGGCACACTGGGCGCCCACATGCGGCAGTTCATGCAGCGCTTCGACCTGCTGGTCACGCCGAGCGTCGCGGTGCCGGCGTTCGACGCCAAGCCCGCCGGCCACACGCCGCTCGATCCGTCGTCGATGCTCGGCTGGACGCCGTTCTCCTATCCGTTCAACCTGACGCAGCAGCCGGCGTGCTCGATCCCGTGCGGGCTGACGTCGGGCGGGCTGCCGATCGGGCTGCAGTTCGTCGGGCCGATGTTCGGCGACGCGCTGGTGCTGCGTGCCGCGCGCGCCTACGAATCGGCGCGGCCGATTCCGCGGCCGTCGCTCAAAGGGCTGCTGTGAGCCGCCCGCCCGCTGCCGAGGCGACAACGAAGTTGCGGCGAAGACTCGCAACTGCGCGAAGCGCTTGTGATGTCGTAGCCAACGCCGGAGTGCACGGCGCGGAGGCTGCCCGATGAAGCGGCCCTGGTTCGACGGCGACGCGCACGCGCTGGCCGGCACGATCGTGCGCGGCGAGTGCAGCGCGGTGCAGGCGCTGCAGCGCACCTTGGCCGACGTCGATGCGATGAATGCACAGCTCAACGCGGTGTGCCTGCTGCGCCCCGACCCGGCGCTGGCACGCGCAGCCGCACTCGATGCCGAGCTCGCTCGCTGCGCGGACGATGCCGCGCGCGAAGCGCTGTTGCGCGCGCGGCCGTTCTTCGGCGTGCCGCTGCTGTTGAAGGATCTGGGGCCGGCGGTCGCGCACCGCGAGCTGCCGTCGCGCCTGGGGTCGCGTGCGTTCGGGCCGCACGGTCTCGAGTGG
>DATIFD010000723.1:0-7366 GCA_035455385.1 Burkholderiaceae bacterium | reverse complement strand
CCATCGTTTAGCCGTGACAGGGTCGGGAACGCCACCCGGTTGATGGTGTCCATCGCTTTGGCGACGGGCAGCATAGCGATTTGCGAGGCTACGTTGTAGCTGCCGAGCGCAGAGGCATGCGTCAGCCGACCCAGGATGATCTGGTCGGACTGGCTGTACCAGTACCACAACGCACGGCTGCCCATGACGTGACTGCCCGCGCGGATGTGCAGGCGGAGCGCCTGCAGACTAAGCGCGGGCAACACCACGCCCCGGTGGTAGAAGATCTGCAAGCCCGAGCGAACGAAAGTGCCCGTTAGAGCGCCTGCGACCAGTGCCCACACGCCCCAGCCGAGGAGTGCACCGACAAGCGTGAAGGCCACCCCGCACACACCCGAAGCCAGCAGTGAGATCGACAGCTCCTTGAAGCGCAACTGTCGCTCGAGATTGATTTGCGGCACCAACGCCAAGGCGCTGGCAATGACGTCGAGCGACATCACCCGCAGCACGGGAGCCAATTCGGGCGCCGAAAACCAGCCTGCAATGAGCGGCGCGCTCCACGCCAGGGCTCCCGCGAGCAGCAAGCCGAACAGGATGACCAGACCACTGGCCGAGCGGATTGTGGTGTCGTCGGCTTGCTTGGCCTGGACCAGGGTGACGCCGAATCCAAGGTCGCTGACCAGCGTGACGACACCCAGCACGATGATCGAAAGCGCCAGCAGACCGTAGTCCCTGGGCTCGAGCAGACGCATGCTGAGCAGCGTGATCGGCCATGACACCAGCTGCAACGCCACCCGGGCACCGAGGGTCCATCGAATGCCTGACTGCGCGGCCTGCCAGAGGTTGCTCACGGCGCGTTACCGGTGCAGCAAAGGCTCAGGGCGTCAGTACTCCGAATGGTGCGCACCGATCGATCTCGCCAGGAGTCCATGATGCGCATTGAAGGTCCATGCATCCGTCGGCCGCCTTAGCGGCTGGTTGCTCGGTACCCTTCGCGCGCGCCGGAGAATTCAGCTGATGTTAAGCCAATCGGCGCTGCATGATCGGCACCCGAACGGGTGTTGCGTCTGTGCTCCCTCCTGCTCCTTCGAACCGAGGAGGCGTGTCGATCACGGTCTCCGCGGCTCGGTGCGACCGTAGTGGTCCTCGAGGCGAACGATATCGTCCTCCCCGAGGTAAGAGCCCGATTGCACTTCGATGATTTCCAGCTGCACCTTGCCGGGGTTGGCGAGTCTGTGCACTTGTCCCAGAGGTATGTAAGTGCTCTGATTTTCGGTGAGCATGAGCTTCTTGTCGCCGCAGGTCACCTCGGCCGTTCCCTGCACGACGATCCAGTGCTCGGCGCGGTGGTGGTGCATCTGCAGGCTCAGTGACGCCCCCGGCTTCACCATGATGCGCTTGACCTGAAAGCGCGGCCCGGCGTCGATGCTGTCGTACCAGCCCCAGGGGCGGTGCACCTTGCGGTGCAGGTTCTTCTCGTCGCGATGCTCGGCCTCCAGCCGCGCGACGACGCGCTTGACGTCCTGGCTGCGCTCCTGGGTGCTGACCATTACCGCATCGGGCGTCTCGACGATCACCACGTTGTCGAGGCCGATGGCCGCCACGAGGCGGCTGCCGGCGTGGACCAGCGTGTCGCGGCAGCCCTCGATCACGACGTCGCCGAGCGATGCGTTGCCCGAGGTGTCCTTCGGCAGCACCTGCCAGACGGCGTCCCAGGCGCCCAGGTCGTTCCATCCGGCGGCCATCGGCACCACCTGCATCGGCAGGCCGGAGCCCGGCACCTTCTCCATCACCGCATAGTCGATCGAGTCCGCCGGCACCGCCTCGAAGGCGGCGCGGTCGGGGCGCACGAAGGTGGCATCGCGCTGGCGTCCGTCCCAGGCCTTGCGCGTGGCTGCCGCGATGTCGGGCTGGAAGCGCTCGAGCGCGGCCATCCACTGCGACGCCTTCAGCACGAAGATGCCGCCGTTCCACAGATAGCCGCCGTCGCGCAAGTAGGCTTCAGCGGTGGCGAGGTCGGGCTTCTCGACGAAGGCCTGCACGGTCGAGGGCCCGCCACGCGTCTCGGCGCGGATGTAGCCGTAGCCGGTCTCGGGGCGCGTCGGCACGATGCCCAGCGTGACGATCGCGCCTTGCGCGGCCAGCTTGGCCGCCTGGCGCATCGCGGTCACGAATGCGGTGGTATCGGTCACCGTCTGGTCCGCGGGCGTGACGGCCAACACGGGATCGCTGCCGTCCTCGAGCGCCGCCAGCGCGGCCAAGGTCAACGCAGGGGCGGTGTTTCGCCCCACCGGCTCGAGCAGCAGCGCCTGCGCGTCGAGCTTCGCCTCGCGCAGTTGTTCGAGCAGCAGAAACCGATGCTCGTCGTTGCCCACCACCAGCGGTGCCGCCGCGGCGATGCCATCGCCATCGAGCGCAGCCAGCCGTTGTGCGGCCTGCTGAAACAGGCTCGCGGTGCCGTCGAGCGCGAGAAACTGCTTCGGAAAGCCGCTGCGCGATAGCGGCCACAGCCGCGTGCCGCTGCCGCCGGCCATGATCACCGGTTGAAGTTGAATCGTCATCGTGTGGCGCCCGGACGGGCGGGGGTCAATCGGAGTAGCCGCGTGGATTGTCGCGCTGCCAGGTCCAGGCGTCGGTGCACATGTCGGCCAGCGTCAGGCGCGACTGCCAACCCAGCGTCTGCTGCGCCAGCGACGCGTCGGCATAACAGGCCGCCACGTCGCCGGGGCGACGCGGGTGGATGCGGTACGGAATCGCGCGGCCGCTGGCCACTTCGAACGCGCGAACCACTTCCAGCACGCTGCTGCCGCGCCCCGTGCCGAGGTTCACCGTGTGCGACGCGCCACCGCCGAGCAGATGCCGCAACGAGGCCACATGCCCCTCGGCGAGGTCGACCACGTGGATGTAGTCGCGCACGCCGGTGCCGTCGGGGGTGTCGTAGTCGTTGCCGAACACGCGCAGGTACTCGAGCGTGCCGACGGCCACCTGTTGCACGTACGGCATCAGGTTGTTGGGCACGCCGCCCGGATGCTCGCCGATGCGTCCGCTCGGGTGCGCGCCCACCGGGTTGAAATACCGCAGGTAGGCGATGCGCCACTGCGGGTCGCAGCGCTCGAGCTCGCGCAGCAGTTGCTCGCCGACCAGCTTGGTGGTGCCGTACGGATTGGTCGCCGACAGCGGCGCATCCTCGGTGATCGGCAGCCGCTGCGGATCGCCATAAACGGTGGCCGACGAGCTGTAGACCAGCGTGCGAACACCGTGCGACTGCATCGCGCGCGCCACCGTGACCAGCCCACCGATGTTGTTGCGGAAGTACTCGAGCGGCTTCTGGATCGACTCGCCCACCGCCTTGTGCGCGGCGAAGTGCACCACCGCATCGATCGCGTGGCGGTCGAACACCGCGCTCAGCGCACGCTCGTCGCACACATCGACCCGCTCGAACACGGGGGCGCGGCCGGCGAGCTCGGCCAGCCTGTCGAGCACGCGCGGCGAGCTGTTGGCGAAATTGTCGACGCCGACGACGTCGAAGCCGGCCTCCTGCAGCGCCAGCCAGGTGTGCGAGCCGATGTAGCCGGTGGCGCCGGTCAGCAGGATGCGAGGCATTGCGGCGATCTTATCGGCGGCGGGCAACGGGCCCACCCCTACAATCGGCGGGCCATGCTGCAAAGCCTGCAAGCCCTGTTGGTTCCTGCGGTGGTCGAGCGACTGGTGCTTGTGGTCAACCATGTGCTGGCGTCCGAGCCGGTGGCCACCGCGAGGCTGCAGCCGCACCAGGGCCGAACGATCTCGCTGGAGCTGCAGCGCTGGCCCTCGCTGCTGCCGGCACCACCGGTGTTGAAGCTGCGCGTCACGCCCGCGGGCCTGCTGGAGTGGTGCGGGCTCGACGACACCGCGCCGGCCGATCTGTCGGTGCAGCTCGATGCGGCCAACCCCGCGGCGCTGTTCGCTCGCTCGCTCGCCGGCGAGGCGCCCCCGCTGCAGGTGGCCGGCCACGCCGCGCTGGCCGGCGACATCCAGTGGCTGATCGACAACCTGCGCTGGGACGTCGCGGCCGATCTCGAGCGCCTGTTCGGCCCGGTGGTGGCGCATCAGCTGGCGCGGTTGGGCTCGTCGCTGGCCGCCGGGCTGCGCAGCCTGGGGCGCATGCGGTGGCCGCGTCAGCCGGACGACGTCGGCCCGCGCAGCCCAGGCCCATGAGGCGGCTGGCCCGGCTGCTGTTCATCGCGTTCACGCTGCTGCGCTTCGGCGTCGACGAGGTCGCGCTGTCGGGCTTTCGCCAGCGCTGGGTGCGTGCGCTGGCGCGGGTGGTCACCGTCGGTCGGCGCTTCGACGAGCCGCGTGGCGTGCGGCTGCGCCGCGCGCTCGAGCGGCTGGGGCCGATCTTCGTCAAGTTCGGCCAGGTGCTGTCGACGCGCCGCGACATGCTGCCCGCCGACGTCGCCGGCGAGCTGGCCAAGCTGCAGGACCGGGTGCCGCCGTTCCCCGGCGAGCAGGCGGTGGCGATCGTCGAGCGTGCCTTCGGTGCCAAGCTCGACGAGTTGTTCACCAGCTTCGACACGGTGCCGGTGGCCAGCGCGTCGATCGCGCAGGTGCACTTTGCGGTGCTGCGCGACGACGGACCGCTTCCGAGTCGCGCGCCCCTCGTGGAGGCTGGGCTGCCGTTGGCGGCCCAGCGGGCGCGAGGGCATGGGCGCGAGGTGGCCGTGAAAGTGCTGCGCCCCGGCATGCTGGCGTCGATCGAGAACGACCTGTCGCTGCTGCACACGCTGGCGCGCTGGGCCGAGCGGGCGTGGGTCGACGCCAAGCGGTTGAAGCCGCGCGAGGTGGTGGCTGAGTTCGACACCTACCTGCACGACGAGCTCGATCTCGTGCGCGAGGCGGCGAATGCTGCACAGCTGCGCCGCAACATGGCCGACCTGCAGCTGATCCTGATCCCCGAGATGGTGTGGGAGCTTTGCCGGCACAACGTGATCGTGATGGAGCGGATGAAGGGCATCCCGATCAGCCAGACCGAGCGGCTGCGCCAGGCCGGCGTCGACATCAGGAAGCTGGCCCGCGACGGGGTCACGATCTTCTTCACCCAGGTGTTCCGCGACGGCTTCTTCCACGCCGACATGCACCCGGGCAACATCCAGGTCAGCGTCGAGCCAGCCACCAAGGGGCGCTACATCGCGCTGGACTTCGGCATCATCGGCACGCTGACCGAGTTCGACAAGGAATACCTGGCGCAGAACTTCCTCGCCTTCTTCCGGCGCGACTACAAGCGGGTGGCCGAGCTGCACGTCGAAAGCGGCTGGGTGCCGCCGAACACGCGGGTCGACGAGCTCGAGAGCGCGATCCGCGCGGTGTGCGAACCCCACTTCGACCGACCGCTCAAGGACATCTCGCTCGGTCAGGTGCTGATGCGGCTGTTCCAGACCTCGCGCCGCTTCAACGTCGAGATCCAGCCGCAACTCGTGCTGCTGCAGAAGACGCTGCTCAACGTCGAGGGGCTCGGGCGCCAGCTCGACCCCGATCTCGACCTGTGGAACACGGCCAAGCCGTTCCTCGAGCGCTGGATGCACCAGCAGGTGGGCTGGCGCGGCCTGATCGAGCGGCTGCGCAACGAGGCGCCGCGCTACGCGCAGCTGCTGCCCGAGCTGCCTCGCCTGGCGCACCGCGCGCTGCAGCGGCGCGGCGAGGGCGACCCGGCCGTGCTGGAAGCCCTGCTCGAGGAGCAGCGCCGCACCAACCGCCTGCTGCGCGGCCTGATCTACGGCGTCGCGGGCTTCGTGCTCGGTGTGTTGGCCATGCAACTGATCACGGCCTGGCAGTGACGCCGCGGGCCGGTTCGGCGCCGAGCGCAGGGATAATCCGCGCGCGCCAGTTCCAGGCGCGACGGGCGCGAGCCAAAGGAGCGAGTGGGCCATGCTGCTGACCCTGGTCATCTTCTACCTGCTGGTCACCATCGCCATCGGCCTGTGGGCCGCCAAGCGCGTCAAGAACACCGCCGACTTCGCCGTCGCGGGGCGCAACCTGCCGCTGATCATGATCGTGACCACCACGTTCGCCACGTGGTTCGGCTCCGAGACCGTGCTCGGCATTCCGGCCAAGTTCGTCCAGAGCGGCCTCAACGCGGTGGTCGAAGACCCGTTCGGCGCCGGCACCTGCCTGATCCTGGTGGGCCTGTTCTTCGCCGCCAAGCTCTACAAGATGTCGCTGCTGACGATCAGCGACTACTACCGCGAGCGCTTCGGCCGCGTGATCGAGGTGGTGTGCTCGCTGATCATCATCCTGAGCTATCTCGGCTGGGTGTCGGCGCAGATCACGGCGCTGGGCCTGGTGTTCAACGTGCTGTCCGGCGGCGAGATCTCCATTCCGGTGGGCATGGTGCTCGGCGCGCTGTCGGTGCTGGCCTACACGCTGTTCGGCGGCATGTGGTCGGTGGCGGTCACCGACTTTCTGCAGATGATCCTGCTGGTGGTCGGTCTGGCCGCGATCGCGTTGTTCGCGGCTCACCTTGCCGGCGGCGCCGACAAGGTGTTCGCGCTGGCGGCCAGCAAGGACCTGTTCAACTTCCTGCCCGAGCCGACGGCGCAGCAGGTCGTGCTGTTCGTGGCCGCCGGCATCACGATGATGTTCGGCTCGATCCCGCAGCAGGACGTGTTTCAGCGCGTGATGTCGGCCAACAGCGCCCAGAATGCCGCGCGCGGCCCGGTGATCGGCGGCCTGTTTTACATCGCGTTTGCCTTCGTGCCGATGTTCCTGGCCACCAGCGCGCTGATCATCATGCCCGAGCAGGCCGCAGCGCTGATCAAGGACGATCCGCAGAAGGTGCTGCCGACGCTGGTGCTCGAGAAGATGCCGTTCGCGATGCAGGTGCTGTTCTACGGCGCGCTGCTGTCGGCCATCATGTCCACCGCGTCGGCCACGCTGCTGGCGCCGTCGGTGACCTTCGTCGAGAACATCTGGCGACAGTTCCGCCCCCGCCTGAGTGATCGGCAGGAGCTGCGCACGATGCGCGTGACCGTGCTGGTGTTCACCGTCTGCGTCTGCGCCTACGCGATCGCGCTGCAGGGCACGCCGATCTACGACATGGTCTCCGGTGCCTACCAGGTCACGCTGGTCGGTGCGTTCGTGCCGCTGGTGGCGGGCCTCTACTGGAAGAAGGCCAGCACGCAGGGGGCGATCTTCTCGATCATTCTCGGCATCCTCACCTGGGTCATCTTCCTCGCCACGCCGGCGGGGGAGTCGTTCCCGGCGCAGCTGGCCGGCTTCGTGATGGCCTGGGTCGGCCTGGTCGTCGGCTCGCTCGGGCCGCAGGCGGTCCGCAACCGCCACGGCTCGCACCACCACATCGTGGGTGTCCACAGCTGACGAGGTGGGCAGCGGCGCGGCCCGCAGAGGG
>DATIFD010000722.1:0-3668 GCA_035455385.1 Burkholderiaceae bacterium | reverse complement strand
AGTCGTTGGCATCGCCGATCAGGTACAGCGTGATGCCCTGGGCCAGGAAGGCGCCGAAGCTCTGGCCGCCTGTGCCCTCCATCTGGATGAAGATGGTCTGGTCGGGCAATCCTTCGGGTCGCTGGCGGATCAACTCGCCCGACAGCATCGCGCCCACCGAGCGGTTGACGTTGCGCACCTCCTCGAGGATCTGCACTTTCTCGCCGCTGTCGATCGCCGGCCGGCACTTGGCGATCAGCCTCACGTCGAGCGCCTTGGCCAGGCGATGATCCTGCTGCTCGACCTGGTAGCGCGGCACCTCGGGGCCGGCAGCGGGCTGGAAGAAGACGCGCGAAAAGTCGAGCCCCCGGGCCTTCCAGTGCGCGATGCCCTTGCGCATGTCGAGCAGGTCGCTGCGGCCGATCAGCTCGTCGATCCTGCGGATGCCGAGCTGCGCCATGATCTGGCGCGCCTCTTCGGCGACGAAGAAGAAGTAGTTCACCACGTGCTCCGGGCGGCCGGCGAACTTCTTGCGCAGCACGGGGTCCTGGGTCGCCACGCCCACCGGGCAGGTGTTGAGGTGGCACTTGCGCATCATGATGCAACCCTCGGCCACCAGCGGCGCGGTGGCGAAGCCGAACTCGTCGGCACCGAGCATCGCGCCGATCACCACGTCGCGCCCGGTCTTCATCTGGCCGTCGACCTGCACGCGGATGCGGCCGCGCAGGCGGTTGAGCACCAGCGTTTGTTGCGTCTCGGCCAGGCCCAGCTCCCAGGGGGTGCCCGCGTGCTTGATGCTCGACCACGGCGAAGCGCCGGTGCCGCCGTCGTGGCCTGCGATCACCACGTGGTCGGCCTTGCACTTGGCCACGCCCGCGGCCACCGTACCGACACCGACCTCCGACACCAGCTTGACGCTCACGCTGGCGCGCGGGTTGGAGTTTTTCAGGTCGTGGATCAGTTGCGCCAGGTCCTCGATCGAATAGATGTCGTGATGCGGCGGCGGGCTGATCAGACCGACGCCGGGCACCGAGTGGCGCAGGTAGCCGATGTACTCGCTGACCTTGCCGCCGGGCAACTGGCCGCCCTCGCCGGGCTTGGCTCCCTGGGCCATCTTGATCTGCAGCTGGTCGGCCGACACCAGGTACTCGGTGGTCACGCCGAAGCGGCCCGACGCGACCTGCTTGATCTTGCTGCGCAGGCTGTCTCCGCCCTTGAGCGCATAGTCGACCTCGACCACCTTGGGGCCGATCACCTCGCTGAGCTTGGTGCCGTCGGTGATCGGGATTCCCTTGAGCTCGTTGCGATAGCGCGCCGGGTCTTCACCGCCCTCGCCGGTGTTGCTCTTGCCGCCGATGCGATTCATCGCCACCGCCAGCGTGGTATGGGCCTCGGTCGAGATCGAGCCCAGGCTCATCGCGCCCGTGGCGAAGCGCTTGACGATCTCGGCCGCCGGCTCCACCTCGTCCAGCGGGATCGCCTTCGCGGGATCGACCTTGAACTCGAACAGGCCACGCAAGGTCATGTGGCGCCGCGATTGATCGTTGATCAGCTGCGCGTATTCGCGGAATGTCTCGAAGCGGTTCGCACGCACGCTGTGCTGCAGCTTGGCAATGGCGTCCGGCGTCCACATGTGCTCTTCGCCGCGCGTGCGCCACGCGTACTCCCCTCCGGCGTCGAGCATGTGCGCCAGCACCGGGTCGCTGCCGAACGCCGCGCGATGCATGCGCAAGGCCTCCTCGGCCACCTCGAACACGCCGATGCCTTCGACCTGGGACGCGGTACCCCGGAAGTACTTGTCGACAAAATCCCTCGACAGGCCGATGGCCTCGAAGATCTGGGCGCCACAGTACGACATGTACGTGCTGATGCCCATCTTCGACATGATCTTCGACAGCCCTTTGCCGACTGCCTTGATGTAGTTGTAGATGGCTTTGTCCGCTGACAAATCGCCGGGCAGATCGCGGTGCAGCTCGAGCAGCGACTCCAGTGCCAGGTATGGGTGTACGGCCTCGGCACCGTAGCCGGCAAGCACCGCAAAGTGATGCACCTCGCGGGCCGAGCCAGTTTCGACCACCAGGCCTGCGGTGGTGCGCAGCCCTTCGCGCACCAGGTGGTGGTGTACCGCCGATAGCGCAAGCAAGGCCGGAATCGCCACCTGATCACGACCGATGCTCCGGTCGGTAATGATCAGAATGTTGTGACCGCCGCGGATCGCGTCGACCGATTCTGCGCACAACGAGGCCAATTTCGCCTCGATACCTTCCCTGCCCCAGGTCAGCGGGTAGGTGATGTCGAGCTCGTGGCTCTTGAACTTGCCCGAGGTGTGGCGCTCGATGTCGCGCAGGCGGGCCATGTCGTCGAAGTCGAGGATCGGCTGGGTCACCTCCAGGCGCATCGGCGGGTTGACGGCGTTGATGTCCAGCGGGTTCGGCTTCGGGCCGATGAAGCTGTTGAGCGACATCACGATCGCCTCGCGGATCGGGTCGATCGGCGGGTTCGTCACCTGAGCGAACAGCTGCTTGAAGTAGTTGTACAGCGACTTGTTCTTGTCCGACAGGACGGCCAGCGGCGAGTCGTTGCCCATCGATCCGATCGCCTCTTCACCGTTGGTGGCCATCGGTGCCAGCAGAAACCTCATGTCCTCCTGCGTGTAGCCGAAGGCCTGCTGGCGGTCGAGCAGCGACTCGCGCGACGGCACAGGGCCGCCCTTGGTGTCGATCGAATTGAGCCGGACGCGCACGGTTTCGATCCATTGCCGATACGGCTTGGCGAAGGCGAGCTGATGCTTCAGCTCGTCGTCGTCGACGATGCGGCCCTGCTCGATGTCGATCAGGAACATCTTGCCCGGTTGCAGGCGCCACTTCTTGGCGACCTTGCTCTCCGGGATGGGCAGTACGCCCGACTCGGAGGCCATCACGACGATGTCGTCGTCGGTGACAAGGTAGCGGGCGGGTCGCAGACCGTTGCGATCGAGCGTGGCGCCGATCTGCTTGCCGTCGGTGAACACCATCGCGGCCGGGCCGTCCCAGGGCTCGAGCATCGCGGCGTGGTACTCGTAAAACGCGCGCCGGCGTTCGTCCATCAGCTCGTGCTGTTCCCACGCCTCCGGGATCATCATCATCGCGGCGTGCGCCAGCGGGTAGCCTGCCATCACCAGCAACTCGAGAGCGTTGTCGAAGATCGCGGTGTCGCTCTGACCCTCAAAGCTGATCGGATAGAGCTTGTGCAGGTCGTCGCCGAGCACCGGCGACTTCATCACGCCTTCTCGCGCGCGCATCCAGTTGAAGTTGCCCTTGACGGTGTTGATTTCGCCGTTGTGCGCAACCATGCGGTACGGATGCGCCAGCGGCCACTCCGGAAAGGTGTTGGTCGAGAAGCGCTGATGCACCAGTGCGAGAGCGGAGACGACGCGCGGGTCCTGCAGGTCCTTGTAGTACTGCCCAACCTGGTCGGCCAACAGCAGGCCCTTGTAGATGACCGTGCGGCAGCTCATGCTGGGTACGTAGTACTCGCGGCTGTGCGTCAGCTTGAGCGCCTGGATTGCCGCGGAGGCCGTCTTGCGGATCACGTAGAGTTTGCGCTCGAGCGCATCGGGCACGATCACGTCGGGGCCGCGGCCGATGAAGATCTGCTTGAGCACCGGCTCCTTCGCGCGCACCGTCGGCGACATCGGCATCTCGGCGTCG
>DATIFD010000721.1:0-5838 GCA_035455385.1 Burkholderiaceae bacterium | reverse complement strand
CTTCGGCCCGCCATTTGCGGTCTTGCCTGTTAGCAGCTTTTCCAGCCGCGTAAATACGTCCGCCTCGACAATGCGCATCTGATCGGCCAGATCCTTTTTGTAACGGTTCAGCTCGTCGTCGATGATCTGCTGCGCGCGCTTGTCGCGTTGCAGACCCTCGCGCGTAAACACCTGCACGTCGATCACCGTGCCGGAGATGCCGGCCGGCACGCGCAGCGAGGTGTCCTTCACGTCGCTGGCCTTCTCGCCGAAGATCGCGCGCAGCAGCTTCTCTTCCGGCGTCAGCGTGGTCTCGCCCTTGGGCGTGACCTTGCCCACCAGCACGTCGCCGGGGTTGACCTCGGCACCGATGTAGACGATGCCGCTCTCGTCCAGGCGTGCCAGCTGCTGTTCGCTCAGGTTCGGGATGTCGCGCGTGATCTCCTCGGCACCGAGCTTGGTGTCGCGGGCCATCACGACCAGCTCCTCGATGTGGATCGACGTGTAGCGGTCGTCGGCGACGACGCGCTCGCTGATCAGGATCGAGTCCTCGAAGTTGTAGCCGTTCCACGGCATGAACGCGACCAGCATGTTCTGGCCGAGCGCGAGCTCGCCGAGGTCGGTGCTGGCACCGTCGGCCACGACGTCGCCCGCTTCCACCTTGTCGCCGCGATGGACGATCGGGCGCTGGTGGATGTTGGTGTTCTGGTTCGAGCGCTGGTATTTGATCAGGTTGTAGATGTCGACGCCGACTTCGCCTGCGACGGTTTCGTTGTCGTTGACGCGGATCACGATGCGGTTGGTGTCGACGTAGTCGACCACCCCGCCGCGGCGCGCCACGACCACGGTGCCCGAGTCGATCGCAGCGACGCGCTCGATCCCGGTGCCGACATAAGCCTTCTCCGGGCGCAGCGTCGGCACCGCCTGGCGCTGCATGTTGGCGCCCATCAGCGCGCGGTTGGCGTCGTCGTGCTCGAGGAACGGCACGAGAGAGGCCGCCACCGACACGATCTGCGCCGGCGCGACGTCCATGTACTGCACGCGCTCGGGCGATGTCAGCACCGAC
Organism: Burkholderiaceae bacterium; assembly: GCA_035455385.1. Lineage (GTDB taxonomy): Bacteria > Pseudomonadota > Gammaproteobacteria > Burkholderiales > Burkholderiaceae_C > JAEUPI01. Next base: position 4,793 of record DATIFD010000721.1, on the reverse strand, counting down.
TCGCCCTTCTCGCGCGCCGACACCAGCTCGTCGGTCAGGCGGCCGGTGTCGTCGAGCGACGCGTTGGCCTGCGCGATCACGTACTTGCCTTCCTCGATCGCCGACAGGTAGTCGATCTGGTCGGTCACCTTGCTGTCGACCACGCGCCGGTACGGCGTCTCGAGGAAACCGTACTCGTTGAGCTGCGCGTACAGCGCCAGCGAGTTGATCAGGCCGATGTTCGGGCCTTCCGGCGTCTCGATCGGGCAGACGCGGCCGTAGTGCGTCGGGTGCACGTCGCGCACCTCGAAGCCGGCGCGCTCGCGGGTCAGGCCGCCCGGGCCCAGGGCCGAGACACGCCGCTTGTGCGTGATCTCCGACAGCGGGTTGGTCTGGTCCATGAACTGCGACAGCTGGCTGGCGCCGAAGAACTCCTTCAGCGCCGCGGAGATCGGCTTGGAGTTGATCAGGTCGTGCGGCATCAGCGGCTCGGCCTCGGCCTGGCCCAGGCGCTCCTTGACCGCCTTCTCGATGCGCGCCAGGCCCGAGCGGAACTGGTTCTCGGCCAGCTCGCCGACGCAGCGCACACGGCGGTTGCCGAGGTGGTCGATGTCGTCGACCTCGCCGCGGCCGTTGCGCAGCTCGACCAGGATCTTGACCACGTCGAGGATGTCCTCGTTGGTCAGCGTCATCGGGCCCTCCGGCGCGTCACGGCCGACGCGGGCGTTGAACTTCATGCGCCCGACGCGCGACAGGTCGTAGGTGTCCTCGTTGTAGAACAGGCGCCCGAACAGGGCCTGCACCGCGTCCTCGGTCGGCGGCTCGCCGGGGCGCATCATGCGGTAGATCGCCACGCGCGCGGCCAGCTCGTCGGCGGTCTCGTCAAGGCCCAGCGTCTGGCTGATGTAGGCGCCCTGGTCGAGCTCGTTGGTGTACAGGCAGTGCAGCTCCTTGAGGTTGGCCGCGCGCAGCTTCTTCAGCAGGCTGTCGGTCAGCTCGTCGTTGGCCTTGGCCACGATTTCGCCCGACTCGGTGTCGACCATGTTGCGGGCGACGATGCGGCCGACCAGGAAGTCTTCCGGCACCGTGATGTACTGCGTGCCGGTCTGCTCGAGCTGGCGCACGTGCCGCGCGGTGATGCGCTTGTCCTTCTCGACGATCACGTTGCCCTGCTTGTCGGTGATGTCGAAGCGCGCCACTTCGCCGCGCAGGCGATCGGCCACGAACTCCATCTGCGCGCCGGTGTCCATCAGCCGGAAGCTGTCGGTCACGAAGAAGTGCGCCAGGATCGCCTCGGGCGACAGGCCGATGGCCTTCAGCAGGATCGTCACCGGCATCTTGCGGCGGCGGTCGACGCGGAAGTACAGGATGTCCTTGGGGTCGAACTCGAAGTCGAGCCACGAGCCGCGGTAAGGAATGATGCGCGCCGAGAACAGCAGCTTGCCGCTGGAGTGGGTCTTGCCCTTGTCGTGCTCGAAGAAGACGCCGGGCGAGCGGTGCAGCTGGCTGACGATCACGCGCTCGGTGCCGTTGACGATGAACGAGCCGTAGTCGGTCATCAGGGGCACCTCGCCCATGTAGACCTCCTGCTCCTTGATCTCCTTGACCACCTTGGCCGGATGCGACTCGCGGTCGTAGATGATCATCTGCAGCTTGGCGCGCACGGCCGCCGCGTAGGTGAGGCCGCGCTGCTGGCACTCGCGCACGTCGAACGGCGGCTTGGCCATGTTGTATTCGATGAACTTCATCTCGACCATGCCGTTGTGCGACACGATCGGGAACGCCGACAGGAAAGCAGCCTGCAGGCCTTCGGGTTTGCGTTTCTGCGGGGCAACGTCTTTCTGCAGGAAGGCCACGTAGGCCTCGCGCTGCATCGTCAGCAGGTACGGCACGTTGAGCACGCTCGCGCGCTTGCCGAAACTCTTGCGGATGCGCTTGCGCTCGGTGTAGCTATAGGGAGAAGCTTGCGCCATTGATCACTCCGGTTCGACCGCTGCGTCCTGGGCCTGTGTCCACAGCGGTCGGCGACTGGCGACTTTGGACTTTGCGTCCCAAGCTTGGTGGCTGGCCACTACCAGCCGCTGGCGGACAACCCCACAGGCATTGCACCCAAGGGGCCCGACCAAACCGAGTTCCCTGCAGTCGGATCAGAGAACACTTGCAAGTGGCGACGATGGCGCCGCTTGCAAGTGGTCTCTTCGGGGCCAGCGGCCCCGAAGAGCGAGCGCTTTACTTCAACTCGGCTTTCGCGCCGGCGTCGACCAGCTTCTTCAGCGCGGCCTCGGCGTCGGCCTTGGCGATGCCTTCCTTCACCGGCTTCGGCGCACCGTCGACCAGGTCCTTGGCCTCCTTCAGGCCCAGGCCGGTGATCTCGCGCACCGCCTTGATGACGGACACCTTGTTGGCGCCGGCTTCGCTCAGCATCACGGTGAACTCGGTCTTCTCCTCGGCGGCCGGCGCTGCGGCACCACCGCCGCCACCACCGGCAGCCGGCGCGGCCATCGCCGCGGCCGACACGCCGAACTTCTCTTCGATGGCCTTGACCAGGTCGTTGAGTTCCATCACGGTCATGCTGTCCATGGCCGACAGGAATGCGTCTTTATCGAATGCCATTTGGGGTTCCTCGAATGCTTGAATGGGTTCGTTGGTTCGAATGCGGTTCGTTCAGGCGGCGGCGCCCGTCTGGGTGCCACCGGCGCCCCGGCTCTCGGCGACCGCGGCGAGCACGCCGGCCAGCCGCTGGATCGGCGAGCGCAACATGCCGGCGATCTGCGCGATCAGCACGTCGCGCGACGGAATCGCCGCCAGCGCCTTGACGCCGTTGGCGTCGAGCGCCTTGCCGGCATAGACGCCGCCCTTGACGATCAACTTCTCGTTGCCTCGGGCGAAGTCCGAGATGACTTTCGCCGCGGCGACCGCGTCGTCCGAAAAGCCGTAGATCAGCGGGCCGACCATGGCGTCCTTCGCCACCTCGAACGTTGTGCCGGCCACCGCGCGACGGGCGAGCGAGTTCTTCAGCACGTGAAGGTATACGCCCTTGTCGCGCGCTTGCTTGCGCAGTGCGTTCAGGTGTTCGACGGTGAGGCCACGGTACTCGGCCAGCGCCAGCGTCTGGGCGCGGGCGATGTGCTTGCCCACGTCCTCCACCACGGCCGCCTTGTCGTTTCGACTGAGACTCAAGGTCTACCTCCTCAACTATTCGCACCGGCCTCGTTGCCGAGAGCGCGGCGCACCGGTTGCAGCGACCTGGCCTTCCGGAACACCCCGCAGCGACAGATCGGACTGCCGCTGCCGTTTGCCCATTCGGTCGGGACCGCCATCTGCGCTGGCTTCGAGCCTCTCGCGCCTGACGGCACGAGGGACTCTCGATTACGGTGCGTCGGGTTCAGCACCACCAGCGGTCTTCGATGGCGCGCGCCGGCCTTGCGGCCGCCACGCCCCACCATCCTTTGTGCCGGCCGCCGCATCGGCCGCCGGCGGTACCCACGACTCCTGTTCTGTCCGTCATCCCGCAGCGAGCGACGCCGTGTCGACGCGCACGCCCACACCCATCGTCGACGACACCGCGACCTTGCGCAGGTAGATGCCCTTGACCGACGACGGCTTGGCCTTGTTCAACGCGTCGAGCAGCGCCGACAGATTGCCGCGTAGCTTGTCGGCTTCGAACGAGCGCCGGCCGATCGTCGCGTGCACGATGCCCGCCTTGTCAACGCGGAACTGCACCTGGCCCGCCTTGGCGTTCTTGACCGCGGTGGCGACGTCCGGGGTGACCGTGCCGACCTTCGGGTTCGGCATCAGGCCACGCGGCCCGAGGATCTGGCCCAGCGTGCCGACCACGCGCATCGTGTCGGGCGACGCGATCACCACGTCGAAGTTCAGATTGCCGGCCTTCACCTGGGCCGCCAGGTCGTCCATGCCGACCACGTCGGCGCCGGCGGCCTTGGCTTCCTCGGCCTTCGCGCCCTGCGCGAACACCGCCACGCGCTTGGTCTTGCCGGTGCCGTTGGGCAGCACGACCGCACCGCGCACGACCTGGTCGGACTTCTTGGCGTCGATGCCGAGCTGCACGGCGACGTCGATCGACTCGTCGAACTTGGCCTTGGCGCAGTCCTTGACCAGCGCCAGCGCGGCGTCGATCGGATAGAGCTTGTTGCTGTCGACCTTGCCGGCGACCGCCTTCTCGCGTTTGGTTTGGCGTGTCATGTCAGACCCCCTCCACGACGACACCCATCGACCGGGCCGAGCCGGCGATGGTCTTGACGGCGGCGTCGAGGTCGGCAGCGGTCAGGTCCTTCATCTTGACCTTCGCGATCTCCTCGATTTGCGCGCGGGTGATCTTGCCCACCTTGTCCGAGTTCGGCTTGCCGGAACCCTTCTCGAGCTTGATCGCCTTCTTGATCAGCACGGTGGCCGGCGGCGTCTTGATGATGAAGCTGAATGACTTGTCGGCGAACGCGGTGATCACCACCGGCAGCATCAGCCCGGGCTCCATGCTCTGCGTCTGGGCGTTGAACGCCTTGCAGAACTCCATGATGTTCAGGCCGCGCTGGCCGAGCGCCGGGCCCACCGGCGGCGACGGGTTGGCCTTGCCGGCCGGAATCTGCAGCTTGATGAAGCCGACGATCTTCTTTGCCATGATGGCTCCTCGAGTTCAAACGCCTTGGGCGCACACCGCGCGCCGCGGGCTCCTCGTCGATCGACCCTGCACACTGGCCGCTGATCGGGGGTCGGGACCGACAGCGACGCTTACCTACTGCCTCGAGGCCTGAGCCCGTCGGCGCCTGTCGAGCAAGCTCGTCAGACTTTTTCCACCT
>DATIFD010000720.1:0-2797 GCA_035455385.1 Burkholderiaceae bacterium | reverse complement strand
GACGCAGCGCATCCGCGGCGCGATGCTCGACGAGCTGCGCGGCGGCGACTGGATGAGCCGCGGCGACCGCCGCCACCAGCGCGCGATCGAGTCGGCGGTGCACAAGCTGGAGCAGAAGCTGCAGCGCGCGCCCAGCGAGAGCGAGATCGCCGACGAAATGGGCATGCTGCTGGGCGACTACCAGGAGCTGCTGGGCAAGGTGCGTGGCACGCAGCTGTTCTACCTGGAGGATCTGTCCGGCGACGATGGCGACGACTTCCTCGATCGTCACGTCGCCGACGAAGGCGCCAATCCGCTGGCGATGCTGCAGGACCTGCGCATGCGCGAGGCGCTGGTCGATGCCATCGGCAAGCTGCCGGAGCGCGAGCAGCACGTGATGAGCATGTACTACGAGCATGACATGAACCTCAAGGAGATCGCCGCCGTGCTCGGCGTGACCGAGAGCCGCATCTGCCAGCTGCACAGCCAGTCGATCGCACGGCTGCGCAGCAAGCTGCGCCAGTGGTGAAACCGAGACCGACCTGCCACGAATCCGAGCCATGTTCGCCCTGTTGAAGAGACCCGCCGCCACCGTCGCCACCCCCACGCCAGCCGCTGCAGTCGAGCCGCCGCTCGACGCCCGAACGCTGATCGGTGGCATCAGCCGCGAGGCGTCGTCGCTCGGCCGCGATGCCGCCGAGGTGCGCGGCTCGATCGACGACACCATCAAGGCTGCCGGCGCCCAGGCGCACAAGGTGCAGGCGCTGGCACGGCAGCTGGCCGAGGTGACGCAGGGCCAGCACGCGATCGTCGACGAGACCAGCTCCAGCACGCAGGCGGTGGAGCGCGCGCGCAGCGCGATCGCCGACGTCGGCGCCGAGGTGTCGGGCATCGTCGACACGCTGCGCGACGTCTCCGGCGCGGCCGGCCAGATCACGCGCATCGCGCTGCAGACGCGCCTGGTGGCGTTCAACGCGTCGGTCGAGGCCAAGCGCGCGGGCGAAGCCGGCCGCGGCTTCAGCGTGGTGGCCGACGCGGTGCGCGAGCTGGCGTCGAAAGTCGACGAGTCGTCGCGGCGAATCATGGAAACGGTGGGCCAGCTCGATACACGCATCGAGGCGCTGGCGCACGAGATCCAGCGCCAGGGCGAGGGGCAGCCGCAGGGCAGCGTGCACCAGGCGCTCGACGAGCTGGTGCAGGCGATGGCGCGCATCCAGACCGCCGCCGGCCGCGGCCGCGAGATGTGCAACGGGCTCGATCGCCACATGGGCGAGATCGAGCGCGAGATGCACGACACGAACACCACGCTGACCACGACGCTGCAGCGTACCGAAGGCTTCCTGCGCGTGTCGGAGCGGCTGATCGAAGCGACTGCCGCCTGCGGCATCGAGACCGCCGACAGCAAGTTCATCCGTGCGGCGCAGGAAGCGGCCGGGCGCATCGCAGCGCTGCTCGACGATGCGTTGCGGCAGCGCGTGACCACGCTCGACGAAGTGTTCGACGATCGCTACGTGCCGATCCCCGGCAGCGACCCGCAGCAGCACCTGACGCGCTTTGCCAAGCTCGCCGACCGCCTGTTCCCGCGGGTGCAGGAGGCGATGCTCGAGTTCGATCCGAGCATCGTGTTCTGCATCGCCGCCGATCGCAACGGCTACATCGCGTGCCACAACCAGAAGTACAACCACCCCCAACGGCCGGGTGACGTGGCGTGGAACACCGCCAACTGCCGCAACCGGCGCATCTTCAACGATCGCACCGGCCTGGCTTCGGCGCGAAACGGCAAGCCGTTCCTGCTGCAGACCTACCGTCGCGACATGGGCGGCGGCAACTTCGTGCTGCTGAAGGAAGCGGCGGCGCCGATCGTCGTGAACGGCCGCCACTGGGGCGGGCTGAGGCTGGCCTTCAAGTTCTAGCGCGCGCCGATGCCGGTGCACGGCAGCCGCGCTGCTACCAGTTGTGGACGCTCGGGTTGTCGTAGCTGAAATCGTTCGGCACTGCGAGGTTGCTGAACGAGAACGACAGGCTCACGTCGAGCGACGTCACCTGGTGCCACCAGCCGAGCGGCAGGAACACCGTCTCGCCCGGCTCGACCACCACCTCCAGCATGTGCGCTTGCGCGAACAATGGGTAGCGGGCGAGATCGGGACGATCGACGTCGATCGGGCTGAAGACGCCGCTGTGGTTGTATAGCTTGGGCGTCTCCAGCGGCGAGATGAACCGCCATCGCTTGCGCCCGACGATCTGGGTGTGCAGCAGCATCAGGGTGTCGTGATGCAGCGGCGTCACGGTACCCGCCGGTCCGAACCAGAACGACGACAGCCGTGCGAGCTGCGTCGCGTCGCAAAACGGCGGCATCGTGCCGATGTCGGCCAGCAGCGCCGCGAACTCGGGCCGGCGCAAGACCTCGTTGTTGGCGGTCAGGTAGTAGTCGTTGGTCGGGCCGCCGGCCAGCACGCGATCGACGAAATCGCCGAGCCGCTGCGCCCGTCGCAGGTTGAGCTTGTTCTGTTCGTACTGCGGATCGCTGTTGCGCTCCGCCTGGATCTCGACCTCCAGGTGCCCGAAGCGCGCCTTCAGGTCCTGCGGCGACCAGCGTAGCCTTGCCGGCCAGTCGTCGGCCAGGTCGGTCAGCACCACCGGCCTGCAGCCTCGCACGTAGCGCTCGATGAACTCGTCCTTCGATACCCCGCGGCGCCTGTCGATGCGCCCATACGCCGGATCGGACGACCACAGACGCTGCAGGTTGCCCATCACGGATTCGAGCTTGCGCTGCAGCTGCTGGTGCTTGCGCGCCGCGAGGAAGGCCGGGTCGGTCTCG
>DATIFD010000719.1:0-5989 GCA_035455385.1 Burkholderiaceae bacterium | reverse complement strand
CCCCCTCGAGGGGGCAACACCAGCGGCCCGGCAAAGCGCCTGCGCTTCGGCGAAGGCTCATATCGCGCCAGCGATGTGGGCCGCAGCCAAAGCCGGTTCCGCGGTGTTCACTTGGTTCGGTCGGTTCTTGCACCGTGAGTGCGCATGACGGCGGCGCCATCTTGCGGATAGCATCCAGGCGTGCGAGGTGCTAAATGAAGGTGCTGCTGGTCGATGACCATCCGCTGATCCTGTCGGCGCTGCAGGCGGTGATCCAGGGCCTGGGCGACGACGTCAGCGTGTTCGGCGTGGCCACCGCCGACGAGGCGCGCGCCGCGCTCAAGCGCGACGCCCACTTCGACCTCGCGTTGATGGACCTGAGCCTCGGCGACGAGGACGGCTTCCAGCTGCTGGCCGAGGTGCGGGCCAACTACCCGGCACTGCCGGTGGTGGTGGTGTCGGCCACCGAGCGTCAGGTCGACGTGATCCGCGCCATCGACATGGGCGCGATGGGCTTCGTGCCCAAGCGCGCGTCGAACCGCGACCTGTTCGAGGCGCTGCGCATGGTGATGTCCGGCGGCGTCTACATCCCGCCGATGATGCTGGGCCTGGCGCCGCCGCCGCCCGGTGGCGACACCGTGCCGGCGGTGATGCGACCGGCGCCGCCCGATCAGCCGCTGCCGGCGCCAGAGCCGGCGCAGAAGGTGCGCAGCTTCGAGTCTCTGGGCCTGACGCCGCGTCAGGCCGAGGTGCTTGCGCTGCTGTTGAAGGGCATGCCCAACAAGCTGATCGCGCGCGAGCTGTCGCTGTCGGTCGAGACGGTGAAGGACCACGTGGCCGCGGTGCTGCGCGCGCTGGGCGTCAGCTCGCGCACGCAGGCCGTGCTGGCGGTGAGCCAGATGACGCAGGCCAACCCGGGCCTCACCGCCTGGCGGCCGACGTCGCAGCGCTAGCGCACACGCGATGGCCGTGCCCGCAGAGCGCGTCGCCCCGACGGCGGGCGCGCAGCCCGCCCCGGCGCCCGGCGCCGAGGCCCCGGGCCCCGGCGTGGCGGCGGCGCTCGCCGCGCCCGGTGCGCTGGCCGACCGCGTGCACGCGCTGTACTCGTACGCCACCACCAGCAACCTGAGCTACGTGCTGGCCGCGGTGATGTTCGTCGTGCTGTTTCACGGCGACGTGGCCGGCGCGGTGCTCGGCAGCTGGGCCGGCGTGTTCGTCGCGGTGATCGCGCTGCGTGCCTGGACCGCGTGGTCGTACCAGCGCGCGGCACCCAGCGACGACGCGGCCAGCCTGGGCTGGTTGCGCGCTTGGAACGTCGGCACGCTGGCTTCGGGCGCGCTGTGGGGCGCCGCGGCGTGGCTGTTCTACGGGCACGGCGAGCCGCTGCACCAGCTGGCGATGGTGCTGGTGATCTACGCGTTCTGCGTCGGCTCGACGCCGCTGTTGGGCTGGCAGCGCTCGATCTTCTTCGCCTACATCGGCCTCAGCCTGGTGCCTACCATCGTCAGGGTGTGGCAGGTCGGCGGGCCCGGCAGCCAGGGGCTCGCGCTGGTGGCGGTGCTGATCCTGGCGATGACGGTGCGCCTCGGGCGCAACTACCGTGACAGCTTCGGCGAGCTGGTGGAACTGAAGGCGCGCGCCCAGCGGCTGGCGGCGCAGCTGCGCGCCGAGACCGCGGTTGCCGAGGCGGCGCGCCGCGAGGCGGAGCTCGCCAACCGCGCGAAGACGCAGTTCTTCGCCGCCGCCAGCCACGACCTGCGCCAGCCGCTGCACGCGCTGGGGTTGTTCGCCGAGGCGCTGCGCCAGAAGAGCACCCGCGACGACGAGACCATGCAGCTGATCAACAGCATCAACGGCAGCGTCGACGCGCTCGACGGCTTGTTCTCGGAGCTGTTGGACATCACCAAGATCGACACCGGCGGCGTCGAGGCGCGGCCCACCGACTTCCAGCTCGACGAGGTGTTCCGCAAGATCAAGCTGCACTTCGAGCCGATCGCATTCGAGAAAGGGTTGATGCTCAAGGTGCGCGGTGGCCACCATCACGCGTATGCCGACCCTCTACTGGTCGAACGCATCGTGCGCAACCTGACCGCCAACGCGATCCGCTACACCAACGACGGCGGCGTGCTGGTGTGCGCGCGCACCCGCGGCCCGCGGCTGCTGGTGCAAGTGTGGGACAGCGGCATCGGCATCAAGGAGGCCGACCGCGAGCGCGTGTTCGACGAGTTCGTGCAGCTGCACGATGCGGGCGTCGCTGCCGACCCGCACCAGCGCAAGGGCCTCGGGCTCGGGCTGTCGATCGTGCGCCGGCTTTCGGCGCTGATGAACGCGCCGCTGACGCTGCGCTCGCAGGTCGGCCACGGCACCGTGTTCACGCTCGCGCTGCCCAAGGGCCGCGCGCGGCCGGCTGCCGAGCCGCCGGTGCGCTCGAGCGCGCCGCTGGGGCTCACGCTCGATCGCCGCCTGGTCGTGATGGTCGAGGACGACCCGGCGGTGAAGAGCGGGCTCGAGGTGCTGCTGAAGAGCTGGGGCGCCAGCGTGATCTCGTTCGACAGCCTGCAGGCGTGTCAGCAATGGGCGCACGCCGCCGAGCCGTCGATGCTGCAGCCCGACCTCATCATCGCGGACTACCGCCTCGAGTCGGGCCACACCGGTGTCGAGGCGATCCGCACGCTGCGCGGCATGCTCGGCCGGCCAATCCCCGCGATCGTGGTCACCGGCAGCGTGCTGTCGAGCCACGAGCGCGAGGCGGCCGAACACGACTTCCACCTGCTGCTGAAGCCGGTGGTGCCGGGCAAGCTGCGCGCGATGATCGCGTTCAAGTTGGGGTTGCGGTAGGGAAGAAGGGCTCCTGCCGGGTAGCGTGAGCAAGGCCGCGGATGGGCGTGCCGGTACGCGCTACCACGGGCGCCTCGGCCCTGTGGGCCGAGGTCCCCTGCGCTGCTCGTCTCCCGAGGGCGGCTCCGCCCCTCGGCCTCGCATGGCCGGCACGACGCTGGCGCGTCGCGCCTATGCTCGGACCTCGACATGCTCGCCGTCGCGCCGCGCTTGGCGCGTCGCGATGCCCCTCGTGAGCCTGCGCTGCTCAGCGCCCTCCAAGCGCGCCCCGGCCCGCCCACCCGCAGCCTTGCCGAATCGATGGTGGTATGCCGATGGCATGCCACGGTGGTGCTGGCAAGGCCGTGGGTGGGTGTGCGGTGGCGCGACTTATGCGGTGCCGAGGAGCGCAGCGTGGCGAGGGTTGCGCGTCGCCGTGAGGTGACGCGTCGGCCACACACTGTTTGAGCTCCGAGCGCAGCGGCGCTGCGCCAGCAGCGTCGCGCCCGCGCGAGGGCGAGTTTGTGTGGCCGCCCTCGCGACCCGAGCACCGCAGGGGACCCGGAGCGAAGCGGAGGGCGCCGCATCAGGAGCGGCGCCGCATACCCACCCGCGGTCTTGCTCGCTCGAAGCCGCCAGGAGGAGAGTACGGGCCTTAAGCCGAGACCCCGCCCATACCGAAGCGAGGAGAGGCTTCGCTACGACCAGCAGACGCGCACTACAGCAACCCCGCGCCGCGCGCCCACTTGTACTTCGCCCCCAGCACCGCGACCGGAATCTCGGTGGAGTACGCGTATGCCGGCACGCCGTGCGCGTACAGGTACTCGGCGGCCTCTTCGACCTGCACGTCGCCAGCCAGCGACGCGACCATCGGCTTCTTGATGCCCTGGGCTTCCATCTCGGCCTTGACCTCGGCGATCAGCTTGGCGAACACCATCGGCGGCGTGATGATCGTGTGCCAGTAGCCGAGGATCAGCGAGTGGATGCGCGGGTCGGCGAGGCCGAGCTTCACCGTGTTCTTGTAGGTGGTGGGCGGCTCTCCGCCGGTGATGTCCACCGGGTTGCCGGCGGCGCCGAACGGCGGGATGAACTTGCGGAACGACGCGTCGAGGTCCGGCGGCATCACCATCAGCTTGAGGCCGTTGTCGACGCAGGCGTCCGACAGCAGCACGCCCGACCCGCCGGCGCCGGTGATGATGACCACGTTCTCGCCCTTGGGCGTGGGCAGCACCGGCACGCCGCGCGCGAAGTCGAGCAGGTCGCGCAACGAGCGCGCGCGGATCACGCCGCTCTGCGCCAGCACGTCCTCGTAGATCTTGTCGTTGCCGGCCAGCGCACCGGTGTGCGAGCTGGCGGCCTTGGCGCCGGCCTGCGTACGGCCGGCCTTCAGCACGATGACGGGCTTCTTCTTCGACACGCGCTTGGCCACTTCGGCGAACGCGCGGCCGTCTTTCAGGTCTTCGCAGTGCTGCGCGATCACCTGCGTGTTGTCGTCTTGTTCAAAGAAGGTGAGCAGGTCGTCCTCGTCGATGTCGCTCTTGTTGCCCAGGCCGACGATTGCCGAGACGCCCATCTTGGCCGAGCGGCTGAAGCCGATGATCGCCATGCCGATGCCGCCGGACTGCGACGACAGCGCCGCCGAGCCCTTGACGTCGTAGGCGGTGCAGAAGGTGGCGCACAAGTTGGAGTGGGTGTAGTAGAAGCCGTAGATGTTGGGCCCCATCAGCCGCACGTTGTACTTGCGGCCGATGGCCTGGATCTCCTTCTGCCCCTCGACGTTGCCGGTCTCGGCGAAGCCCGACGGGATCAGCACGGCGCCGGGAATCTTCTTCTCGCCGCACTCGACCAGCGCGCCGGCGACGAACTTGGCGGGGATCGCGAACACCGCGACGTCGATCTCGCCGGGCACGTCCTTCACGCTCGGGTAGGCCTTGTAGCCGAGGATCTCGCTCGCCTTCGGGTGGATCGGCAGGATCTGGCCCTTGTAGCCGCCGTTGATGAGGTTCTTCATCACCGAGTTGCCGATCTTGCCGTCCTCGGCCGACGCGCCGATCACCGCCACCGCCTTCGGCTTCATGATGCGGTTCATCGCGACGACGATCTCCTGCTGCGACGGGCGGTAGCGCGGCTCGGCAGGCTCGAAGTTGCAGACGATGCGCACGTCGGCGGCGGTGGCGCCCTTGGCGGTGGCGAAGACCGGGTTGAGATCCATCTCGGCGATCTCGGGGAAGTCGTTCACCAGCTCGCTGACGCGCACGATCAGGCCCGCGAGAGCTTCGCGGTTCACCGGCTCGCTGCCGCGCACGCCTTTCAACATCTCGGCGGCCTGGATGCCGTCGAGCATCGACAGCGCGTCGCTGGTGGTGGCCGGCGCGAGCCGGAAGGTGATGTCCTTCAGCACCTCGACCAGCACGCCGCCCAGGCCGAACGCCACCAGCTTGCCGAAGCTGCCGTCGGTGACCGCGCCGACGATCACCTCCTGGCCGCCACCCAGCATCTGCTGCACCTGCACGCCGACGATCTGCGCGTCGGCCTTGTACTTCTTGGCGTTGGCGAGAATCGTGTCGTAGCCCTTGGCCACCTCGTCGGCGCTCTTCAGGCCCACCAGCACGCCGCCGGCCTCGGTCTTGTGCAGGATGTCGGGCGACACGATCTTCAGCACCACCGGGAAGCCCATCTTCTGCGCCAGCGCGCTCGCGTCGGCGGCCGACCCGGCCACGCCTTCCTGCGGCACCGGGATGCCGTAGGCGTCGCAGATCAGCTTGCCTTCGGGCGCGGTCAGCGCGGTGCGCTTGTCGGCCCGCACGCGGTCGAGGATCTGCCTCACGGCGGCCTTGTCGTATGCCATGGTTCGTCTCCGTATTTGCAATGGCCTCGTTCGAGCGGCTGATCGAGCCGTTCCGGCGCGCGCGCCCAGCGCCAAAATTCTGCGCGGTCGCTGCACCGGACGCGCTTGACTGCGGTCAAGTTTCCGGAATCGAAACGCGCGCTGCAAGCGCAGACGACGATGGCCGCTGCATAGAATCCTTGCGCAGTCAAAACGCAAGCGCGCGGGCATGGCGGGCCGACGAGGCAACCGCACCACGCGCGTCAAGGGAGCCATGAAGATCGCGATCATCGGCGCCGGCGCCATCGGCGGGTTTCTGGGTGCCAAGCTCGCGCTGGCCGGAGAAGAAGTCACCTTCCTCGTGCG
>DATIFD010000718.1:0-12692 GCA_035455385.1 Burkholderiaceae bacterium | reverse complement strand
ACGGTGTCGGCCGCACGCCGGTACGCCGCGCTGCGGAACGGGTTGGGTTCGCCCTGCGCCTCGAGCAGCGCGGCCATCTCGCGCAGCATCTGCGCGATCGCGGCGTTGTCGCGAGGCGGCGGCGCTGCCGGGCCTGCGGCGGCCATCGGGTCCCGCCGTCGCCGCGACCGGCATCAGCCGAATCGGTGCTTGCCCAGGCTCACCCGTTTGGCCTGGCGCCCGCTGGCCGCGACCTCCGGCAGGAACTGAACCTTCGCACCGACCGTCACGTGCTCGAACGGCACGTCGGCAACGTTGTCGGCATCGAACCAGTACTCATCGCCATCGGGCGTGCGGATGAAGCCGAGCCGCTCCCCGGCGCTCAGGCGCACGACCTCGCCGTGGATCGGCACCGCGTGGACCTTCTCCTGGCCGCGGTCGCGATGCGCCGCATCTTCCAGGCGCCGCTTCATGTCGTCGAACGCGTCGCGCAGCGCGACATAGACGTCTTCGTTGTGCACGCGGTCGACGCTCAGCTCGTGGCCCGGCCAGGTGACGTCGACGCGCACGGCGTAGCTCTGGCCCTGGTGATGGTGCTTGTGCTGGCGCTCGATGGTGACCCGGCACGACATCAGGTCGCGGTGGAACTGCTCGAGCTTGGCGGCCTTGGCGCGCGCCGCGGCTTCGAGCGCCTCCGACGGCGCCAGGTCGAGAAAGCGGATTTCGACGGGTTTGGTGACCATGGGGCGAACGATGAACCGCAGCGGCCGCCGTCGCATTGCGCGGGATCAAGCGGCCGGCGGTTGGCGGGGGTCGACGCCGCGGATTGAAACCGTGCCGGTCGTCCCCAGATCAGCCCTGTACCCCGTCGGGCGAGCACCCGAGTCCGAGCGCGTCCCGCCGCCGCCCGGCGTCACCCTGTCGAAGGCGCTGCGAGCGGCGCGCCTGTGGTCCCCAAGAAGTCGATGTCGAGCAAGAAACCCGCCCTGCCGGCCCGCCCGGCGCCGCGCGCGGCCACTGCGGCCGTGCGCCGGCGTGCCCCCAGCGCTGCACCACCCGCGCGGGTACGCCTGCGCATGCACGTGTCGCCGTCCAAGCAACGCGCGCTGATGCGCGAGTTCGGCCTCGACACCGCGGCGCTGACCGAGCAGGAGGCGCAACAGCAGCGCGAGGACCTGAAGGCGCTCGTGAAGACGGGCCGCGTGCGCGGCTACCTGACACTGCAGGAAATCCACGACCACCTGCCGGAGAAGCTGGTGGACACCGACGCCGTCGACGCCACCGTGAAGTTGCTCGGCGACATGGGCATCGCGGTCTACGAACAGGCCCCCGACGCCGCGACGTTGCTGGTCGAGGGTGCGACCGCGCCGGCGGCCAGCGACGAAGAGGCCGAAGAAGCTGCCGAAGCGGCCGTGGCGACGGTCGACTCCGAATTCGGCCGCACGACCGATCCGGTGCGGCTGTACATGCGCG
This sequence comes from Burkholderiaceae bacterium, assembly GCA_035455385.1. GTDB lineage: Bacteria > Pseudomonadota > Gammaproteobacteria > Burkholderiales > Burkholderiaceae_C > JAEUPI01. Next base: position 11,240 of record DATIFD010000718.1, on the reverse strand, counting down.
AGATGGGCGGCTTCGACCTGCTCACCCGCGAAGGCGAGATCGAGATCGCCAAGCGCATCGAAGCCGGCCTGCAGGCGATGGTGCGGGCCGCGTCGTCGGCGCCGGCCGTGGTGGCCGAGATCCTGGCCACCGGCGACAGGATCGCGGCTGGCGAGGTGCCGATCGGCGAGGTCGTCGATGGCTTGGTGCGCGCCGACGAGGCCGACGACTACGTCGCCGAGGAGGACGCCGACGCCTTCGACGACGAGGCCGCCGCCGGCCAGGCGATGACGAAGCGGCTCGCCGAGCTGCAACGCGCAGCGCTCGAGCGCCTGGCGGCGCTGCGCGTCGCGTTCGACAGCCTGCGGCGCGCCTACGAGAAGCACGGCCATGGCGGCCCGTCGTACGAGCGGGCCCAGCGCCGCGTCACCGACGAGGTGATGACGCTGCGCTTCACCGCCAAGACGATCGAACGCCTGTGCACCCCGCTGCGCGCCCAGGTCGAAGGGGTGCGCCGCCACGAGCGCGAGATCCGGCGCATCGTGGTCGAGCGCTGCGGCATGCCGCAGCACCGCTTCGTCGAACGCATCGTGCCGCTCCTGCTGCAGGCCGATGGCCTGCGCGCCGAGGCGGCGCTGCGCACGCCCTACGCCGCGGCGCTGGCCCGTCAGCTGGCGACGGTCGAGCCGCTGCAGCGCGAACTGATCGAGCTGCAGCGCAGCTGCGTGGTGCCGCTGCAAGAGCTGAAGGCGATCCATGGCCGCGTGGTCGATGCCGAGCGCCGCGCACTGCAGGCCAAGCAGGAGCTGGTCGAGGCCAACCTGCGCCTGGTGATCTCGATCGCCAAGAAGTACGCCAACCGCGGCATGCAGTTCCTCGACCTGATCCAGGAAGGCAACATCGGCCTGATGAAGGCGGTGGACAAATTCGAGTACCGACGCGGCTTCAAGTTCTCGACCTACGCGACCTGGTGGATCCGCCAGGCGATCACGCGAGCGATTGCCGACCAGGCGCGCACGATCCGCGTGCCGGTGCACACCATCGAGTCGATCAACAAGCTCAACCGCGCACAGCGCGCCCACCTGAGCCAGTTCGGCGTCGACGCCGACGTGCCGACGCTGGCCCGCCAGCTCGGCTTCACCGAGGAGAAGGTGCGGCAGGTCATGGAAGTGGCGAAGGAGCCGATCTCGCTGGAGTTGCCGGTCACCGACGAAGGCGACGCGACGCTGGGCGACTTCATCGAGGACACGCAGCACGCGTCGCCGGTGGACGCCGCGATGCGGTCGAACCTGCGCGACCTGGTCGGCGAGCTGCTCGACGGGCTGAGCGAGCACGAAGCCGAGGTGGTGCGCATGCGCTACGGCATCGGCACCGGCGTCGACCACACCCTCGAAGAGGTGGGGCAGCATCTCGAGATGAGCCGCGAGCGCGTGCGCGAGATCGAGGTGCGGGCGCTGCGCAAGCTGCGCGACCCGAACCGCTCGCGCAAGCTGGCCGGCTACGCCGAGACGCCGCAATAAGCCGGGGCGTGGTTTCACGCGCCCAAAATGAGGCCGCCGCTCCTAGGCGGAGCGGCGGACCCTGGCGAGGACCCCCGCGTGACCTTCTTGCGTCGGTCGTCGGTCTGAGACCTGTCCTCGTCGGATGCCCGACTGGCGGGCACTGTCACCCTCATCGGGTGGCTCACCTTCGCCGCTCGCTCGGGGTTTGCTGCCACGGTCTGCGACGCGAAATCATGATGACCCCACGGTGACGGCCAGGGTTTGAGCCGCCTCAATTCGCGACCACATTGCGGCGCACCGTGCGAACGTCGCCGCCGTTGCGTGCACTCAATGCGAAGCCAACACCGCGGTGCGGCAATGCGCGAGTCATTCCAGGAGATCTTGATGGCGACAACGCTGAGCGAGCGGCCCGGGGTCGAGATCGCGCTGCCGGCCGCCAGGCCACCTGCGGCGCTTTCCAAGGCGCTGCAGGCGCGGCACAGCAGCCGTGCCTTTGCGCCGCAGCCGCTGACGCTGGAGGAACTGGGCGCGTTGCTGTGGGGCGCGTTCGGCATCAACCGCCAGGACGGGCCACACCGCACCGCACCGTCGGCGCACAACTGGCAGGAGATCGACGTCTATGCGGTCACCGCCGCCGGTGCCTACCGCTACGAGCCGCAGGGCCACCGCCTGCTGCGGGTGAGCGATGCCGACCTGCGCGCGCACACCGGCGTGCAGGACTTCGTCGCCGGCGCGCCGTTGAACCTGGTGTACGTGGCGGACTTCGCGCGCATGGACGGCGCCAGCAGCGACGAAAAGCAGTTTCTCGCCGGCTGCGACAGCGGCTGCATCGCGCAGAACGTCTACCTGTGCTGTGCGACGATGGGCCTGGCCTGCGTCGTGCGCGGGCTGATCGATCGCGCCCGCCTGGCCGCTGCGCTCGGGCTGCGGCCGCAGCAACGCGTGACACTGGCGCAATCGGTCGGTCGTCCGCTGGCCTGAGCGTCGGATGGCCAGCGCGATGGATTGGCGGCGACGCCGGGGTCCGCGCACCTGGCTGGTCCTGGCGGCGTTGGCCGCCGTGCTGGTGTATGTCGTGTTTCGCTTGTGGACGTGGTGGGTGACGCTCGACTGACCTGATGCGCGGGCTCGCTGTGCCCCGCCGCCCCGAGCGCTCGGCGCGCGCCGCGTTGAACCGCGGCATCGACTGCCGCAACCCAGGGCTGCCCGCCAATGTCGTGGGCGAAGGAAGCCCTGGTGAGCCCCACGAAATTCATGACCGTCGCCTCCCTGGCCGCCGCGATCGCCGCCGTGCTGGCATTCGGCCCGATGGCGGATGTGCGCTCGATCGAAGGCCGCGCTGCGACCACCGGGCTGGGCACCATCCAATGGTCTGGTGCGGACACCAGCCAGGCGATGGTGCTGGCCGGGTTCGCCCTTCTCGTCTGCTCGAGCCACAGCGACTGCATGCGCTAGCCGCGCGGACGGCGCCCGGTGCCGCCACCCGATTTCGGGGGTGGGATCGACCCTGCCCCGGTTGCGACCGCGCTTCAGCCCGCGTCGAATCGGCGCTACCGTTGGGCAACCGCCTGTTCGGGCGTCGGGTCACCGCCATCCACGGGCGCCACCCAGTTCGCATGAGCCGATTTCTGAAGGGTCTGTCGTCGCTCGTGAACGGTCCCGCCGGCCGATCGTCCAAACGCGCTTCGACCGAACCCGATACCGGTCCGTCGACGCTGACCACGCCGCTGTTCCCATTGAGCGGCAGCGAGGCGGATGCTCCCGACCCAGCGCCGCAGCCGGCGCGCGGGGGCGACGCGGCCGATGCGCGCAACCCCGAGGGTGCCGAGACGCCGACGCGCAGCGTGGTGCCGCTGGCCGCGCCGCGCGCGCCGGTCAAGGGCGGGCGGGCGTCGTCGCGCGCGCTCAACGCGGTGGTGCGCGCTTCCACCCAGGTGGCCCTGCCCAGCCACGTCGAACCCGCTGCGCCGCCGAAGGCCGCTCGCGGCGGCCACCGATCGAGCGTGGTGCTCACCGAGACCGAGAAGGTGCGCCTGCAGATCATGCAGGTGCAGCTCCGGTTGAGAGACCTCGAGCTCTACGACGGCACGATCGACGGGATGATGAATCCGGCTCTCGTCGAGGCCGTGCGCCACTTCCAGACGCTCAAGGGCATGCGCGACAGCGGCATGCTGACCACCGGCACCCTCAACGCGCTCGGCATGCGCCCGATCGACTGAGGGCCCGCGCCGCATCGACGGCGCGACGGCCGCGCGCGCCCGCCCAAGCCCGGGCGGGCGGGGGGCGGCGCCGGTCAGCCCTTCAGAAAGGCGTTACTGACGAACACCAGCACCACCAGCAGCACGATGCCGAGCCCGAGACTCCAGCCGATCAGCTTCTTCTCGACCGGCAGGAGCGGCTCGTAGCCCATCTTCTGGATTTCGTCGCCGATCTTGGGTTGTTCCATCCTCGTCTCCTTTCGATCAGCCTGCCAGCGGCGGTTTCACCCCGGCGTAGAACAGCCAGGAGATCACCAGTCCGACCCAGATGATGAAGCCGAACAGGCACACGAGGTACACGGCGGCGAGCTTGCCGATGCCCTCCTCCCACAGCTTGCGGAAATTGGTCATCACGCCGATGGTGAAGAAGGTGAGGACGAAGAAGATGCCGCGGAACGTGTTGGCCTGACCCATTGCCGCCTTCACCTTGCCCATCATCTCCGGCGTCGCGCTCAGCGCGAGGACCAGAATGATCCCGAACGTCACCACGTAGCCGATGACGAACTTGGGGAAGCGCTCCCAGATCTCGCTGGCGCGCGCCCGGTCGCCCTCGCGCTTGTCGATGCGCGTGGTCCACACGTAGGCGAGCACGAACGCCCACACGCCGATGAAGATGTCGATGAACACCTTCACCGTGGCCGCCGTGCCGAGAATCCAACCCTTGGCATAGTTGACGCCGGCGGCCGCGTTCTTGGCGAGGATGAGCGATTCGGTGATCGCGCCGCTGGCCACCGCCGCGCCGTCGGTCTTCACCGAAAGCGCCATCCAGGCGCCGGCCACCAGCGGCTCGTGCGACAGGTACAGATCCGCCACGAACGGCAGGAACAGCAGCTCGACCACGGCGAAGATCACCACCAGCGACGACACCATGATCGCCACCACCGGCCGCGCGCGGATCGCCGCCCCGGTCGCGATCGCCGCGGAGACGCCGCAGATCGAGATGCCCGAGGCGAGCGGCGCCGCCCACTCGCGGCTGAACTTGAACCAGCTGCGCGCCACGTAATACACCACCGACCAGAAGATCAGGTAGGCGCAGATGATCGCCGCCAGCCCGATGAACATCAGCGACGTCGCGAGGCTCAGCTTTTCCGCCGCGGTGACGCCGAGGAAACCGCCGAGGATGACGATCGCGGTCTTCACGTACAGCTCGGGCCGCACCGCCTCCTTCATCCACTCGGCCAAGCCCGGCATGAAGTTGCCGATGAAGAGCCCGACCAGCAGCGCGACGACGAAACCACCCTCGGCGGTGAGCTTCAACGACCAGCCGATGCCGAACTTCTGCATGTCGCCGGGCGTGTTGACCGCGAAGTGGGCCCAGCTGCCGATGATCCAGCAGCAGTAGGCCAGCCAGAACACGGCCGTGAAGCCGAGCGCGAAACGCCCGACGTCGACCTTCAGCGCCATCGCCCCGAGCGACATCACGATGAGCAGCGCAATGTAGGTCGCGATCAGCGCGCCGAACCCGCCCACCCCGGCGTAGTTCTTCGACGCCATCCCGAGCGCCTTCGAGAGATCGGTCCATACGCCGGTGGTGACGACCCAGCCGAGCACGTCGGCTCCCACCAGCACACCCAACGACAGCACGAAGATGCCCAGCCCGATCCACAAGGACAGCCAGTCTTCGCTCATGCCCCGCGCTTGATTCATGTCTCCTCCATCGGTAGCTTCGCTTCGATCTACGGCTACACGGCGGCGACTCCCAACACCGCGGAATCTCTTCTTTTCAAATCATGTTTGTCCTCGCGCGTCCCGTTGTCAAGCTGCACTGCGCAATGGATCGGGTGCTCGCTCGCCGATGCGGCGGCTTCGCGAACGGGTGCGGCAAGCAAGGAGGAGCGCCAGAAACGACGCGGCCCTCAGAGGCTTACCTCTGAGGGCCGGAATCTTGGCGAAGTGGACGGGACTCTTCGTTGCGCTCTGCCGAACCTTGCGAATCAACGACTTGGGAACAAGGGCAAGATCGTCGGGCAGAAGGCTCCGCTCAAGCTCAAGGACATCTGGGCACCTCGAGTCCGCCTTCAGATGGAGAACCGGGTACGCGAACTCGCGCACTTTGACCTGGGCATCGATAGCAGAACCTCGTCAAGGCTTGGCCAGCGGGCCCGTGGACCAGCACCGCCGCCGGCCTTGATGCTCCTTGAGCGCGTTCGGTCTAGAGTGTCTGTGAACCGCAAGCTACAAGTGGGTCAACCAGGACGGCGTCACGGTGCACCGCCTCCGGCAAGATTCTGGTTTGCGACACCCCTTGTCCTGAGTTTCCAGAGCCGAAGGCAGGCTGCCTGGCGACGAGGCGTCCCCATGATGAACAGACCGACGAAGCATCCGCTGCTGCGCGAATTGCCATCGCGAATCGCAGCGCTGGGCGACTTGGCGCTCGACCTGCACTGGACCTGGAGCCACGATGCCGACGCGTTGTGGGCACGGCTCGACTTGGAACTTTGGGATCGCACGCGCAACCCGTGGCTGATCCTGCTGAGCGTCTCGTCGCGCAGGCTCGACATGCTCGCGCAGGATCGCGGTTTCCTGGACCTGTACGACCGTGCCGTTGGCGCGCGCGGAGCGTACGCCGGCGCGACCACTTGGTGGAGCAAGACGGGCGCAGGCGATGCGTCGACGACGGTTGCCTACTTCAGCATGGAGTACGGTATCGGCGAGCCGCTGCCGGTCTACTCAGGCGGGCTCGGCGTGCTGGCCGGTGACCACTTGAAGACTGCCAGCGACCTCGGCGTCCCGCTGGTGGCGATCGGGCTCCTGTACCAGACGGGCTACTTCCGGCAGATGCTGGATGCACATGGGCGTCAGCTCGAGCTGCACCCGGCCAACGTCCCCTATTGGCTTCCGATCAGTCCCGTGGTGGAGGCCGACGGGCAACGCCTCGTCGTGCCGGTGGAACTTCCGGGGCGCGTGCTGCGGCTGCAGGTGTGGCTGGCGCAAGTCGGCCGCGTGCCGCTGTATCTGCTCGACAGCAACCACCCGCTGAACTCCGCCGCCGATCGCGGCATCACCGGTCAGCTCTACGGCGGCGACGCTGAGACCCGCCTCGCCCAGGAGATCGCGCTCGGCATCGGCGGATGGCGCGCGCTCACCGCGCTGGGCCTCCGCCCCGACGTGTGCCACTTGAACGAAGGTCACGCGGCGTTCGTGACGATCGAGCGCGCACGCGCGTTCATGCAGGAGCATCGTCTCAATTTCTGGCAGGCACTGTGGGCCACGCGCGCAGGCAACGTGTTCACCACGCACACGCCGGTTGCGGCGGCGTTCGACACGTTTCCCGTCGAGCTGCTTGCTCAATACGGCCGCGACTACGCGGCCGACCTCGCCATCGACACGCGTGCTCTGCTCGCGCTCGGCCGCCCGCCGGGCGGTCGCGACGACGATCCGTTCAACATGGCGTACCTCGCTATGCGGACGTGCACGCACATCAACGCGGTGAGCCGCCTGCACGGCGAAGTGAGCCGCAGCATCTTCCAGATGGTCTTCCCTCGCCTACCACGGCGCGAAGTGCCGATCGGCCACATCACCAACGGCGTGCACATGGCGTCCTGGGATTCGGCGACGGCCGACGAGCTGTGGACACAGGCATGCGGCAAGGCGCGGTGGATGGGCGCGACCGAAGCCCACGCCAAGGCGCTGGCATCGATCGACGGCGCGACGCTGTGGCAGGGCCACGCCACCGAGCGAGCCGAACTCGTTCGCTACGCGCGGCGCCGCCTGGCGGCTCAGCTGGGGCAGCGCGGCGCCGATCCACAAGCGATCGCGCGCGCCGACGAGGTACTCGATGCCAACGCGCTGACGCTCGGCTTCGCACGCCGATTCACCGAGTACAAGAGGCCCAATCTCCTGTTGCGTGATCCCGAGCGGCTGGCGCGTCTGCTGCGCAGTCCCGAGCGGCCGGTGCAGATCATCGTCGCGGGCAAGGCGCACCCGCACGATGCGGTCGGCAAGGAGTTCGTGCGCCAGTGGGCGCAGTTCGCCAACCGCGCCGACGTGCGGGCGCGGGCGGTGTTTCTCGAGGACTACGACCTGGCGCTGGCGCAGATGCTGGTACAGGGCATCGACGTGTGGATCAATACGCCGCATCGGCCCTGGGAGGCGTGCGGCACCAGCGGGATGAAGGTCCTGGTCAACGGAGGGCTGAACCTGTCATCGCCCGACGGCTGGTGGGCCGAGGCTCACGCCCCCGAGCTGGGCTGGACGATCGGCGATGGCGGCACCGACGACGAGACCGACGCGCTGACCCTCTATCGCCTGCTCGAGGAGGAGGTCGTCCCGGAGTTCTACGATCGCGACGCCAACGGCGTGGCGCAGCGCTGGGTCGAGCGTGTCCGCGCCAGCATGGGCACCCTCGCGCCGCAGTTCTCGAGCAATCGCATGCTGCTGGAGTACGTGCGCGACGCCTATCTCCCGTCCACACGCCGGTATCGCGAGCGCGCCGCCTCCGGTGGGGCGCTCGCCGTGGCGCTCGCCGAGTGGGGCCACGTCGTGCGGCATCGCTGGCAGGAGGTCCACATCGCGGACTTCCGCGCGGCGCGAGAAGACGATCGCTGGGTCTTCAGAGCCCACGTGTACCTCGGCGGGATGCCGCGCGATGCCGTCGCCGTGCAGATCTATGCCGACCCAGCAGGCCGAGAAGGCGGCGTCGTCGTACCGATGGACCGTGGCGCGCCGATTGTCGGCGCGGTCAATGCCTACGTCTACATGTGCCAAGTCACCAGCACGCGCCCCGCCACCGACTTCACGCCGCGCGTCGTTCCACACCATCCTCACGTGCGCTGGCCGCTCGAACTGCCACTGGTGCAGTGGCGCGGCGGTTGAGTTCGATTCTCGCGGTTGTCCACCGCTGCGGTTGGCACTCGCCGTCATCGGTGGGCATACGTCATGGCTCGCCGTCACCGCTCGGCGTCTCGCCTCGTCCGGCCGATTGGCTCCAGTTGGCGTCGAGACACATTCCTGGCTTCGATCGGCGCGCTTCTGCGACCTGGCTTCGAGTGGCGTCGTCCAACGCCGGCTTCCTGTGGCGTCCAACCTCATCGCTACCGAACAATGGTGTGGAAGCCAAGCAGTGGGCGCCCGTGGGCGAACCGCCCGGCAGCAATGGGTGCTGCTCTCAATGTGCTACCATTGTGCTTACGTTGGGGAAGGGGACGGCATGGAAGTAGCGATTCGCAAGATGGGCAACTCGCAAGGGGTGCTGATTCCCAAGCCCATACTTGCCCAGGTCGGCCTGGAAGGTTCTGCCGACCTGCAGGTACGTGACGGCGTCATCGAAATCCGTCCCGTTCGGCGCAACCCGCGCGAGGGTTGGGACAAGGACGCGCAGCGTCTCGCCAGGGAAGGTGGTGATGCACTTGTGTGGCCCGAGCTTGCCAACGAAGGCGACGACGAGCTGGTCTGGTGATGAAGACCGGCGAGATCTGGTTGGCGCAGCTCGACCCCACGGTGGGCAGCGAGATCCAGAAGACGCGCCCATGTGTTGTGATCTCCCCCAACGAGATGAATGCACACTTGCGGACCGTCATCGTCGCGCCCATGACCACCGGGTCGAGGCCTGCGCGCTTCCGCATCGCGGTGACCTTCCAAGGCAAGCAGGGCTTGATCGTGCTCGATCAAGTGCGAACGCTCGATCGAGCGCGGTTGGTCAAGCGGCTGGGAGCCCTTCGACCTCCCACATTGACGGCGACACTGCGGACACTGCAGGACATGTTCGCTCCCTGATCGGCGCCGGGGGCGAGAGCTTGGATCGTGCCTGGCGGCCAGCCGGCGCCGTGGCTGTCGGCGCAAAGGCACGGACGATGAACAACACGGCTTGGCAACGTGCGCGACGGGATGCCGGTGTCGGCGATCTGCATGTGCACGATCTGCGTCGGCGACCCCGGGGGCGTCGATTCACAAGGAGACCATGAAAAACGCCCGCGTGCAGCGGGCGTTCTCAGAATCGTTGGCGGAGTGGACGGGACTCGAACCCGCGACCCCCGGCGTGACAGGCCGGTATTCTAACCGACTGAACTACCACTCCACAGTGCGCTCAGCGAGCCGCGCAGTATATCAGCCCGTGGCAGCCGGCCGATCACTCAAGGGCCGCGGCATCACCCGCTGCGGCGTCGCCCGCCACCTTGACGAGCAGCTCGATCAGCATCGCGCGTTCGGCCGGACTCAGGCGGCGCAGCACGCTGCGCTCCATCGTCTTGGCCGCGGTCTGTGCGCGGCGCGCCAGCGCCAGGCCTTCGGTCGACAGCACCACCAGCTGTGAGCGCCGGTCGGCAGGGTTGCGCTCGCGTCGCAGCCAGTGCTTGGCCTGCATGCGATCGATCAGCATCGTCAGGTTCGGCGCCGACAGGCGCAGCGTGCGCGCCAGGCGCTTGGCCGGTGTGGCGCCATTGGCCAGCAACAACATCAGCAGCGAGAACTCGGCCTTGCGCAGCCCGAAGGGTTGCCCCACGTGGCGCTCGAACATCGCCACCGTGACGATGCTGGCCAGCGTGATGTGAAAACCCAGCACGTCGCGCAGCGGTCCGAAGTCCAGCGTGCCGTCGGTGCGCGGCCGCGTCTCGGCAACGTCAGCGACTTCGGCGGCGCCGACGGGATCGCCCTCCCCGCGAGGCGCTGCGGAACGAACGCTCGCCATCGACGCGCTCATGCCGCGCGCGCCCCGAGATAGGTGTCGATGACGCGCGGATCGCGCGCCAGCTCGGCGGCGGGGCCCTGCAGCGCCAGCGCGCCGGTCTCGAGCACGTAGCCGTAGTCCGACACCTCTAGCGCAGCGCGCGCGTTCTGCTCGATCAGCAGGATCGACGCGCCGCCTTCGCGCAGCCGCTCGATGGTGCGGAACACCTCGCGCACCACCAGCGGCGCCAACCCGAGGCTCGGCTCGTCGAGCATCAGCAGCTTCGGGTCGGCCATCAGCGCACGGCCCACCGCGAGCATCTGGCGCTCGCCGCCCGACAGCGTGCCGGCCAGCTGCGTGCGCCGCTCGTGCAGGCGCGGGAACAGCTCGTACACGCGGTCGATGGCGTCGCGCCAGTTGGCCACCCTGCGGCGCATCTGGCGATAGCCGCCGAGCACCAGGTTGTCCTCGACGGTCATCGTGCCGAACAGTTCGCGCCGCTCGGGCACCAGCGCCAGACCGCGCATCACGCGGACCTCGAGCGGCAGTTCCCCCACCGGCTCGCCGTCGAACACGATGCGGCCGCGCGACGGCAGCAGACCCATCAGCGAGTTCAGCAACGTCGACTTGCCGGCGCCGTTGGGGCCGATCACGCTGACGACGCCGCCGCGCGCCACGCGCAGCGCGATGCCGGCCAACACCTCGGCCTTGCCGTAGCCGGCGTGCAGATCGCTGACCTCGAGCAGCACGCCCGCCGAGGCCGCGTTGACGGAATGGCTCGGGGTGTCGCCCATGCTAGTGCTCGGTGCCCAGGTAGGCCGCGCGCACCGCCGGGCTGGCTTGCACCTCGGCCGGGGTGCCTTCGATCAGCTTGGTGCCGAACTCCATCACGACGAC
>DATIFD010000717.1:0-9796 GCA_035455385.1 Burkholderiaceae bacterium | reverse complement strand
CCTGCACCAGCATCAGGTCGAGGTTCGGCGACTCGGTCAGCAGCGGCACGATCGACGGGTTGGCCATGTAGCCGCCGTCCCAGTACGCCTCGCCGTCGATCTCCACCGCCGGGAAGAGCACCGGCAGGCATGCCGACGCTGCCACCGCGTCGAGGTTGATCTGCGCGCCACGAAAGACCCGCAGCTTGCCGCTGCGCACGTTGGTCGCGCCGATGAACAGCTGCAGCTCGGTGCACCGCTGCACGAGTTCGAAGTCCACCGTGTCTTTCAGCGCGGCGCGCAGTGGGTTGCCGTCGGCCGGCGCGAACCACGCCTGTGCGACGTCCCACGCCGCCTGCAGCGGCGACGCCGGTGGCGGCGCCAGCAGCCCCGGCGCCGCGCCGAGCCAGGCTTCGGCCCAGCGCGCCAGGTGCAGGCTTTCGGCCACGCGCGACCAGAACCGCCGCAGCGTCTCGCGCGCACCGCGGCGTCCATCCTCGGTCCACCCGGCGGCGAGCGCCACCGCGTTCATCGCACCGGCGCTCGAACCGCTGATGGCGCCGAAGCGGATGCGCTCGTCGGCGAGCAGCCGATCGAGCACGCCCCAGGTGAACGCGCCGTGCGTGCCGCCGCCCTGCAATGCGAGGTCGATGCAGTGCGACTTCATGCGTCGCCGCAGCGCCTGCGCGCCCGCGCGCAAACCCGGCGCCGTGCGCAAGGATGGCCGGCTGGCGGACGCCCGCCGGCCGCTGTCACCTCGAAGCGACCGACGAAGGCGCCGCCGGCGCGACGAGCAGGCTCATCATCGACCTCACCCATCGCGCACAGTGTAGTTGCGCGACGCTGCCGGAGTCGGTGCCGACGCGACCCGTCTCCCGATCGAGTGAGGCGGCGCGACCCAGGCCCGTCAGGTCAGCGGCGTCAGGCTTTCCATCACTGTGGGAAGCAGTTCGCTGACGGTCGGATGAATGCGCACGTGCCGCTGCAGTTCGGTGTACGGCAGCCTGGCGTAAACCGCGTCGATCAGCGAGTGCACCGACTCGTCGCCGCCGGTCCCCAGCAACGCCGCACCCAGGATGCGCTGCGAACCGGCCTCGACGTGGACCTTGAGGAAGCCGGCGGTCTCGCCCTTCTCGACCGCGCGCGACACGCGGCTCATCGGCCTCTTGCCGACCAGCGCCCTGATACCGGCCTTCTTGATCTCCGCTTCGCTCATGCCGACGCGGCCCAGCGGCGGATCGGTATACAGCGCGTACACCGGGATGCGATCGGTCCACTTTCTGCCGGCGTTGGCGAGCAGGTTGTCAGCGACGATCTCGTAGTCGTTGTAGGCGGTGTGCGTGAAGGCACCCTTGCCGTTGCAGTCGCCGAGCGCCCAGACGCGCGGGTTCGACGTGCGCAAGCCTTCGTCGACTTCGACGAAGCCTCGCGGGTCGGTACGGATGCCGGCAACGTCGAGGCCGAGATCGTCGGTGTTGGGCTGCCGGCCCACGGCCAGCAGCAGGTGGCTGCCGCGCTCGCGCGGCGCGCCGTCCTCGCAGCCGAGCGCGACGGAGATCCCGTCGGCCTCCTTCCGCACGTCGAGGCACTGCGCCCCCAGCCGCAGCGCGATGCCTTCGGCGCGCAGCACGTCCTGGATGGCCACCGACACGTCCTCGTCTTCGCGCCCGACGACCCGCGGTGCCATCTCCACCACCGTGACGCGGCTGCCGAAGCGGCTGAAGACCTGCGCGAATTCCAGCCCCACGTAGCTGCCGCCGATGACCAGCAGGTGCTGCGGCACCACGTCGAGGTCCATCATCGACACGTTGGTCAGGTAGGGCACGCCATCGAGCCCCGGCATCTGCGGGATGAGCGGACGGCCGCCGACGTTGATGAAGACCTTGTCCGCACGCAGTCGCTCGCCAGCCACCTGGACATCGGCAGGGCCGACGAAGCGCGCACGCCCGCGATAGACCGCGACACCCTCCAGGCCCAGCATCCACTGCTCGACGCCCTGGCTCGAGCGGCGGACGATCTCGTCCTTGCGCGCCTTGACGCGCCGCATGTCGACCACCGGTTCCGCCTCGAGCTGCACGCCGTACTCGCCGGCGCGCCGCGCCAGGTGGGCGGCATAGGCGCTCGCCACCATGGCCTTGGTCGGTGTGCAGCCGTTGTTGACGCAGGTGCCGCCGAACTGGTCCTGCTCGACCACGGCCACCTTCATGCCAGCGGCCGACAGGCGCGCCGCCAGAGCCGGGCCCGCCTGACCGGTGCCGATTATGATGGCGTCGAAGGTTGTCGTACCGGGCATCGCGTCGAACCCCCGGACCATGATGCAGGAGAAGCTCGGTCCACGGAAGGGATGACGTTTGCGCTGTGACGGGAATCGGGCGTCTCGCGTCCAGCCGGTCGTGGCAGCATACGCGGCTTCGCGGCGTGTGCTCGCCGGGACACTGGCAAGCTGCGCCGATGATCAACGCCTGGATAGTCGCCTACATCGCCACCGGCGCGTTCGTCGGCTTTCTGGCGGGGCTGCTGGGCATCGGCGGCGGCATGACGTTGGTGCCGGTGCTGGCGTGGATGTTCACCGCGCAGCGCCTGGTGCCGGAGCACACGGTGCACCTTGCGCTGGGCACCGGCATGGCGTCGATCATGTTCACCTCCAGCGCCAGCGTGCGCGCGCACCACCGCCTCGGCGGCGTCGACTGGTCACTCGTGCGGCGACTCGGTCCGGGCATGGTGATCGGCACGCTGCTGGCCAGCTCGCTGTCGGGCTTGGCGTCGCAGCGCCTGCTCGCGCTCGCCTTCGCGGCGATCGTCTACGCCGGCGCGACCCAGATCCTGCTCGGCCGCAAGCCATCGGCCGGCCGCACGCTGCCCGGCACGCCGGCGCTGCTGGCGATCGGGTTGCTGATCGGCGTGGTGTGCGGGTTGGTGTCGGCCGGCGGCGCCTTCATGACCGTGCCGTTCATGTTGTTCTGCGGCGTGGCAATGACCACCGCCATCGGCACCGGCGCCGCGCTGGGTGTGCCGGTGGCGGTGATCGGCACGATCGGGTACGTGTTCAGCGGCTGGCGCGTGCCCGGGCTGCCGCCGCTGGCGCTGGGCTTCGTGCACCTGCCGGCGCTGCTCGGTCTCGTCGCGGGCAGCATGCTGACGGCGCCGATCGGCGCGCGCGCCGCACACCGCTGGCCGGTGACGGCGCTGCGCCGCATCTTCGCCGGCCTGCTGTACGCGCTGGCCACGAAGATGCTGTGGACCTACCTGTGACCGCGCTCAGGCGCCGGCTTCCTGCGCCATCTTCGCGACCAGCCGCTCGCGCAGCTCGCGCTTCATGATCTTGCCCACCGGACTGGTGGGCAGCGCATCGACGATCTCCAGCCGCTCGGGCAGCTTGAAGCTCGCGATGTGCTGCTGGCGCAGGAAGGCGACCATCTGCGCCAGGTCGAGTGCTTGGCCGTCCTTCGGCACGACGAAGGCGCAGGCCTTCTCGCCGAACACCGGGTCGGGCATCGCCACCAAGGCCACCGCCTTGACCGCCGGGTGCGCGAACATCAGGTTCTCGACCTCTTCGCAGCTGATCTTCTCGCCGCCGCGGTTGATCATGTCCTTGCGCCGGCCTTCGGTGTAGACGATGCGGCCCCGCTTGCGCACGATGTCGCCCATGCGGTACCAGCCGCCGGGCAGGAACGCCTCGGCGTTCTTCTGCGGCGCGTCGAAGTAGCCGCGGATCGTGTACGGGCCGCGGGTGACGAGCTCGCCCGGTTCGCCGTCGGGCACGTCGCGGCCGTCGTCGTCGACGACGCGGATCTCGTCGTCGTCGAGCACCGGCGCGCCCGAGCTCTCGAGCAGCACCTCGTCGGCGTCGTCGAGCCGGGTCATGTTGATCAGGCCCTCGGCGGTGCCGTACACCTCCTGCGGAGTGCAGCGGAGGCGCTCGCGCAACCGCCGGCGCAGCTCGGGCGCCAGGCGCGCGCCGCCGTTCTGCACCACGCGCAGCGACGACAGGTCGCGCGCCGCCGGCACGTCGGAGTTGAGCCACGCGGTGATCAGCGGCACCACCGCGGCGATCAGCGTGACGCGCTCGCGCTCGACCAGACCGAACACCTCTTCCGGCGTCGCGCCTTGCGTCAGCACCATCGTGCCGCCGTGGTAGAAGGTGCCGAGCATGCCGGGTGACGCCAGGTTGTAGTTGTGGCCGAGCGGCAGGATCGCCATGAACACCGTGTCTTCGCCAAGACCCGCCACCCGCCCGCAGGCGCGCGCGTTGAGCACGTAGTCGTCGTGGGTGCGCGGAATCAGCTTGCTCATCGACGTCGTGCCACCCGACAGCAGCATCGTGGCGACGTCACCGGGCTCGGGCCTGCGGCCGGCCAGCGCGCGCTCGATCTCGGGCAGCGGCGTCGAGCGATCGGCCAGCGCATCGAGTGCGACCTGCCCCGCGCCCGGCTCGCCCGACACGGCCACCATCTTCAACGCCGGGAACTCGACGCGCATCTGCGCCGCCATGGCGCGGAAGTCGAAGCCGCCGACGACGTCGGGCACGACGTAGGCCACCGCGCCCGACGCGCCGATGAAGTGCCGCACCTCCGAGTGCCGGTGCGCTCGCAGCGCCATCACCGGCACCGCGCCGATCCAGTTCAGCGCCAGGTAGGTGAGCACGAAGTCGATCGTGTTGGGCAGCTGCATCACGACGCGATCGCCGCGGCCGACGCCGGCGCGCACGAAGCCGATCGCGAGGCGGCGGCTGGCCTCGACCAGTTCCGCGTAGCGCACGCGCCGGTCGCCGAGCACGACCGCCACCTTGTCGGGCAGCCGCCGCGCGGTGCGCTCGACCATCTCGCCGATGGTGAGGCCTTCCCACAGCCCGCGCTGCCGGTATTGCGCGGCAAGCTCGTCCGGCCAGGGCACGAAGCCTTCCATGCGGTCTCCCTTCTCGGTTCAGCGCGACGCCGCCGCGGGGTGCAGGGCCTCGTAGGCGCGAGCCAATGCCGGATCGCGCCGCCGCACCTCGGCGTGGTCGACCCGCCCGGTGCGCGTGAGGTAGCTGTAGGCGAACTCCACCGGCGTCAGCGTCGCGACGAGCTCGTCCATCCGCTCGTACCAGCGGATGCTGACGTTGGCGGCGTCCCAGATCTTCTTCATCGGCGGCAGGCGCTGCTGCTGGAACAGCGCCAGCGCCGCGGCCACGTCGTCGCCGTTGGCGCGAAACGCCTTGTACAGCGCCACCGCGTCCTCCATCGCGAGCCGCGTGCCAGAGCCGATCGAGAAGTGCGCGGTGCGCAGCGCATCGCCGAGCAGCACGACGTGGCCGTCGCTCCAGCGCTCGTTCCACACCGCCGGAAAGTTGCGCCAGTGCGAGCGGTTGGACAGGATCGGGTGTCCTTCCAGGTCGTCGCCGAACACCTGCTCGCAGACCCGGATCGTGTCCTGCGGATCCATCGCCTCGAAGCCCGCACGCTGCCAGGTGTCGGCCTGCATCTCGACCAGGAACGTGCTGCGCTCCGGCGCGTAGCGGTAGTGGTGGGCGCAGAACACGCCCCAGCGCGTCGGCCGGAACGTGAGCGTCAAGGTGTCGAACGCCTTCGTCGTGCCGTACCAGATGAACTTGTTGGGCCGCCAGTCGGTGATGGTGCCGAAGCGCGCCTCGCGCCCGCTGCGCACGCGCGAGAACGCGCCGTCGGCGGCGACGACGAGATCGGCCTCGCCCATCTGCGCGATGGCGTCGATCTCGGTCTCGAAATGGATCGGCACGCGCAGCGATTCGACGTGGCGGTACATCAGCGACAGCATCTCGAGCCGACCGATCGACGCGAACCCGTTGCCGGCCAGCGGCACGCGCGTGTGATCGTGCACGATCGTGATGTCGGGCCAGGTCTCGAGGTGCGGTGTCAGCAGCCCGTACAGCGCCTCGTCGTCGGCGCGCAGGAACTCCAGCGCGCGGTCGGAGAAGACGACGCCGAAACCCCAGGTGGCGTTGCGCGGGCTGCGGTCGAAGACGGCGACGTCGTGCGCCGGGTCGAGCCGCTTCATCAGCGCGGCGAACGCCAGACCGGCCGGGCCGGCGCCGAGGATGCGGATCCTCACGACGTCGCCCCCGGCAAGGCACTGCGCGCGGCAATCGGTGCGAACGGGCCATCGGTCATCGAACGTTTCTCCTGTCGGGCCATCGTGCCGGGGAGTGGCGAGCGCTTAGGCGCGCATCTTGGCGAACGATACGGGATCCGCCAACAGAATCGGCCGAATGTGCCGCATCATCGCGGGTGATGAGGGACGACGGACCTGAACGGATGGCCCGGCTACCATGAACGAACCCGTGTTCGCCGCCGGGCTGAAGGGCTTTCCGCACGACGCCGCGCCGATGACGCGCGCCGACATCGCGGCGTCCGGCTGGCACGTACTCGACGGCCGCCTGCCGCTGCCGCTGGCCATCCTCAAGCGCGACGCACTCGAGCACAACATCGCGTGGATGCAGCGCTTCGTGCGCGAGCGCGGCATCGAGCTCGCACCGCACGGCAAGACGACGATGTCGCCGCAGCTGTTCCGCCGCCAGCTCGACGCCGGCGCCTGGGGCATCACGCTGGCCAACGTCACCCAGGCCGCGGTCGGCGTGGCTGCCGGCGCGCGCCGCGTGCTGATCGCCAACCAGGTGTTCGCTGCTGTCGACCTGGTGGCGATCCGCGCGCTGTGCGCGGCGCACGCGGGCCAGCGCATCGTCTTCCTCGTCGACTCCGCCGGGCAGCTGGCGCTGATCGAGGCCTGGTCCGCCGCCCATCCGGCGGGTGCGCCGTTCGAGGTGCTGCTCGAAGTCGGCGTCGACGGCGGCCGCACCGGCTGCCGCGGCCACGACGAGGCCGTCGCGCTGGCGCGCGCGCTGCACGCGAGCCCGGCCGTGCGTCTGGCCGGCGTCGAGTGCTACGAAGGCCTGGGCGCCAAGGGCCGCAGCGACGCCGACGTGCCGTTTGCCGGCGCGCTGATGGACCGCGTCGAGGCCATCTCGCGGCAGTGCGACCGCGAGGGCCTGTTCGACGCCGACGAGGTGCTGCTGTCGGCCGGCGGCTCGGCGATCTTCGACCTCGTCGCCGGGCGCCTGCGCCCTGCGCTCGGCCGGCCGGTGCGCGGTCTGCTGCGTTCGGGCTGCTACGTCACGCACGATCACGGCAACTACCGGCGCATGCTGGCGGCGGTCGGCGAGCGCTGCGGCTGCGACGAAACGCTGCGGCCGGCGCTCGAGGTGTGGACGCACGTGCAGTCGCGGCCCGAGGCCGGGCTGGCGCTGCTCACCGCCGGGCGGCGCGACGTGTCGTTCGACATCGAGATGCCGATCCCGATCGCGCGCGCAGCGGCATCGGCGCGACAGCCGGGCGGCGTGCCGTCGAGCTGGAAGGTCACCGCGCTGAACGACCAGCATGCCTACCTGCGCTGGGACGCCGCCGACGAGGCTGCAGCGCCGGTGGTCGGCGAGCGCGTCGGGCTCGGCATCTCGCACCCGTGCACCACGTTCGACAAGTGGCACTGGATGCCGGTGGTCGAGGACGACTACCGCATCACCGACGCCGTGACGATGCACTTCTGATGAACGGCCCGAACGCCGCGCCGATGCCGCCGCGCAAGGACCTCGATGTGCTGGCGCTCGGCGAGGCGATGGTCGAGTTCAACCAGCAGCACAACGGCACCTACCTGGCGGGCTTCGGCGGCGACACGTCGAACTGCGCGATCGCGGCGGCGCGCATGGGCGCGCGCGCCGGCTACGCCACGCAGGTCGGCGACGACGTGTTCGGCGACCAGTTGGTCGCGCTGTGGCAGGCCGAGGGCGTCGACATCGCCGGCGTCGGGCGTGTCGCCGGCGCGCCCACCGGGATCTACTTCGTCACCCACGGGCCTCAGGGCCACCGCTTCTCGTACCGCCGCGCCGGCAGCGCGGCCAGCGGGATGACGCCGGCGTCGCTTCCGCAAGGGTTGATCGAGCGCGCGCAATGGCTGCACGTGTCGGGCATCTCGATGGCGATCAGCGCCAGCGCCTGCGACACCGTGTTCGACGCGCTGGCGCGCGCGCGGGCAGCCGACACGCGAATCAGCGTGGACCTGAACTACCGCCGCGCCCTGTGGCCGGCGCCGCGCGCGCTGGCCGTGCTGCGCGGCGCGCTGGCCAACTGCGACCTGTTCTTTCCGAGCGTCGACGAGATGGAGGCCCTCACCGGCCTGGCCACGCCGCACGACATCGTGCGCTGGTCGCACGACCAGGGGGCACGCCAGGTGGCACTCAAGCTCGGTGCGCGCGGCTCGATCGTGTCGGCTGCGGGTGACACAGCCCGCAGCGTGGCGCCGCTGGCGGTGCAGCCGGTCGACGCCACCGGTGCGGGCGACGGCTATGCCGGCGCGATGCTGGCGCGGCTGGCCGCGGGCGACTCGCTCGACGCGGCCGCGCGCGCCGCCAACGTCGCCGCCGCGCTCAGCACCCAGGGCTACGGCGCCGTCGCGCCGCTGCCGCGCTGGCGCGACGTCGTCCCCCACCTCGAGCAGTCGAACCCCGATCGATGACGCGCCGGGCGGCTCGAGGCTGCCCGCGCTGACGCGTTGCGCGCCAATCCAGGTGGCGCTCACGTCGGCGCGGCGCGCCCCAGCAGCATGCGCACGGCGCCGAAAGCCAGCAGCAGCCCGACCACGACGGCCACCAGCCCGGCCAGTTGCAGCGTGGTCGGGATTTCGTCGAGCACCGGGATCGCGAGCAACGATGCGGCGCCCGGCACCACCGCGCCGAAGAACGACGCGCGTCCCGGGCCCAGCAGCACCGCCGCGCGGCTGTAGGCCAGCACGGCGACCAGGCCGGCACCGATGCCGTGGGCCACCGCCTGCAGCGCGACGAAGCCGGGCGCTGCCGCGAGCAGCCCGCGCGGGTCGGCGACCGCCGCATAGAGCGGCGCGAACATCGCGAACGCCAGCAGCACCGCCACCCCGGTCAGGCGCACCGCGTCGACGCGCCAGCGCCGCGACAGCGCGCCGAACAAGCCCCAGCTGCAGCCGGCAGCGGCGAACAGCGCGTCGCCCAGCAGCACGGTGTTGCCGCCACCGTGCACCAGCGCGTCACCGCCCATGAAGAGCAGACCCAGCAGCACGAAGGCCGCGCCGACCAGCGTCTCGCGCGACACCGGCGCGTGCGCCAGCCACGCCGACAGCGCGATGCCGGCCAGCATCTGGCACGCCGGCGCGATGACCGCGCCGTGCGCCAACGGCGCGTGCGCGAAGCCGGTCATCATCAGCAGGCTGAACACCGGCCCCGACACCGCGGCCAGCACCGCGCCACGGGCCCAGCCGATGCCGGCGAGGTCGCGCAGGCCCCAGCGCCAGACGAACGGCAGCACGACCAGCGCGCCCGGTGCAAAGCGCAGCAGCGTCATGTCCCAGGGCGTCAGCCCCGACTTGATGCCCAGCCGCGCCAGCACCGTGTAGACGGTCCAGATCGCCGCCGCGAGCAGCCCCCACGCCAGGCCGGCGGCCGCCGGAGACAGGGCACGGGTCGGCGGCGTCGCGGGCATGTCGCAACGGTAACCGGAGCGCGGGATCCGCGCTGGCGTGAGGTCGATCGCCGGGCCGGGCGCAACCGCCCGACCCATCGCGTCAACCGCGCCGCCTCGCACGGCCGCTGCGTCGGTCAGTCGCGATCGTCTCCGCCGCCGTTGTGACCGTGCTGATCGTGCCCGTCGTGATCGCGCGGCGTGACGCACACGAAGCTGGCCGCGTCCTCGATGCTCCCCTGGCCCTTGTAGCGGGCCTGCTGGGGATAGGCGCACAGCGGCCGGGTGCGGCCGGGCCACGGCGTGTCGGACGCGGCCGT
>DATIFD010000716.1:0-2649 GCA_035455385.1 Burkholderiaceae bacterium | reverse complement strand
CTGCGCGGTCTTCAGCGCGCGCAACGCGGGGCTCGAGACGATCAGGTCGGGCTTCGCGTGGTGCTTGGCCAGGCGCTTGCCCATCTTGGCGGCGTCGTGCAGCCCGCGCTCGTCCAGCGGCCGCTCGCGGTCGGGCAGCGCGGGGTCGTCGCGACTGGCCTTGGCATGGCGAACCAGGTACAGCGTCTTCATCACCGATCGCCCTCGTGCGGGCAGTTCGAACGATGATAGACGCGAGGCGTCGCGCCCGGCCCGCTCAGGCCTTGCCCGGCAGCAGCAGCCGTGACAGCGCCGGGATCAGCAGCACGGCGCCGATCATGTTCCAGACGAACATGAACGCCAGCAGGATCCCCATGTCGGCCTGGAACCTGATCGGCGACAGCGCCCAGGTGGCCACGCCGGCGGCCAGCGTGACGCCCACCAGCACCACCACCTTGCCGGTGAACTGCAGCGCACGGGCATAGGCTTCGCTCAGCGGCACGCCGGCGCGCTGCTGCGCCAGCTGCACCGACAGCAGGTACAGCGCATAGTCGACGCCGATGCCCACGCCGAGCGCGATCACCGGCAACGTCGCCACCTTGACGCCGATGCCAAGGCCGACCATCAGTGCCTCGCACAGCACCGAGGTGATCACCAGCGGCACCACCGCCACCACCACCGCGCGCCAGTTGCGGAAGGTGATGAAGCACAGCACGATCACCGCGCCATACACCAGCAGCAGCATCTGCGTCCACGCCTGCTTGACCACGATGTTGGTCGCCGCCTCGATGCCGGCGCTGCCGGCGGCGAGCAGGAACCTGCGTTCGTCGCCGCTGTGCTCGGCCGCGAACGCGCTGCTGACCTGCACCACGCGGTCAAGCGTCTCGGCGCGGTGGTCGCCGAGGTAGGCGATCACCGGCATCACCGAGCAGTCGGTGTTGAACAGGTCGGGGTTGTTGACGCTCGCCTGCTGCGCGCCGTAGTTCAGCACGTCCTGGTTGCGCGCGATCGTCAGCCACTTCGGGCTGCCCTCGTTGCTGCCGGCGGTGATCTGGCGCACCGCGTCGGCCAGCGACACCGTGGTCTGCACGCCCGGCAGCTGCTGCAGCTGCCAGGCCAGGCGGTCGGCCTCGATCAGCGTGGGGTACTTCAGGCAGCCCTCCTTGTCGGTCTTGACGATCACGGCGAAGGTGTCGCTCGACAGGCTGTAGTGCCCGGTGACGTAGGCGTTGTCGCGGTTGTAGCGGCTGTCCGCGCGCAGCTCGGGCGCGCCGGGGTCGAGGTCGCCGATCTTCAGCTGGTGGCTGACCGCGTAGCCGACCAGCGCCAGCACCGCCGATGCGCCCACCGTGGCCAGCGCCCAGCGCCGCTCGACGAAGCGGCCGAGCACGGCGAACACGCGGTTGAATCCCCGCCGGCGCGCCTCGTCGCTCTCGGCGCGCAGCGCGCGCGCGGCCGCCGCGTCGCTGACGCCGACATAGCTCAGCAGCACCGGCAGCAGGATCAGGTTGGTGAAGACCAGCACGGCGACGCCGAGGCTGGCGGTGAGCGCCAGGTCCTTGATCACCGGGATGTCGATCGCCATCAGCACCGCGAAGCCCACCGCGTCGGCCAGCAGCGCGGTCAGGCCGGCGAGGAACAGGCGCCTGAACGTGTAGCGTGCGGCCACCAGCTTGAGGATCGACGAGCCTTCGCGCTGCGCGCTCCGGTCTGCGTTCTCGGGGCGGCCCTGCGAACGCAGGCCGCGCGCGATATCCTGCATGATGCCGTTCATCTTCTGCGCGCCGTGGCTGACGCCGATCGCGAACACCAGGAACGGCACCAGGATCGAATACGGATCGAGCTCGAAGCCGAACGCCGCCACCAGCCCGAGCTGCCAGACCACCGCGATCAACGAGCATGCCAGCACCAGCGCGGTGGAGCGCGCGCAGCGCGTGTACAGCCAGATGATCGCGGCGGCGATCAGCGCGGCGAGTGCGAAGTACATCGCCACCTGCACCAGGCCGTCGATCAGGTCGCCCACCAGCTTGGCGAAGCCGATCACGTGCACCTTCGTGCGGCCGTCGGCCTCGACGCGCTCGCGCAGCTGGTCCAGCGCGTGCGACAGCGCACGCACGTCGAGGCGCTCGCCGGTCTTGGGGTCGCGGTCGAGCACCGGCACCACCAGCATGCTCGACTTGAAGTCGTTGCCCACCAGGCTGCCGACGATGCCGGAGCGCGCGATGTTGGCGCGCAGCGCCTCGGTGGCATGGGCCGAGCCGTCGTAGTTGTCGGGCATCACCGGACCGCCGCGGAAACCCTCTTCGGTGACCTCGGTCCAGCGCACGCCGGGCGCCCACAGCGACTTGACCCACGCGCGGTCGACGCCGGGCGTCAGGAACACGTCGTCGTGGATCTTGCGCAGCGTGGCCTGGTAGGTGGGGTCGAAGATGTCGCCGCGCGTGTTCTCCACCACGATGCGCAGCGCATTGCCGAGGCCGCGCAGCTCGCCGCGGTTCTCCAGGTAGTTCTGGATGTACGGATGGCCGCGCGGGATCATCTTCTCGAAGCTCGCGTTCAGCACGAGCTTCGTCGCCGCCGCGTACGCGAGTCCGATCGTGACGATCGCACAGACGATGATCAGCAGCAGCCGGTTGTTGAACACCAGCCGTTCGAGCAGGTTGCCCGATC
>DATIFD010000715.1:0-7613 GCA_035455385.1 Burkholderiaceae bacterium | reverse complement strand
GGTGGCACAGGGCGCGCTCGCCAAGTGCCCGCGCGTCAGGCGCTGCCTGGTGGTCGACGGCGGCGCCGCGGTGCGCGCGCTCGGCGATCCGCGCTACGTCGATTTCACCGAGGCGACCTCGAAGCACCCTGGCACGCCAATCGCCGACGAGTGGCTCGGCACGCCGATGCTGTATTCGTCGGGCACCACCGGCCGGCCCAAGGGCATCATCCGCCCGCTGCCCGAGAACCCGCCGTCGCAGCCGCTGCCGCTGTTCCACTTTCTGAACAACCTGTGGCAGTGCAAGGACGGCATGCGCTATCTGTCGCCGGCGCCGCTGTACCACTCGGCGCCGCAGGCCAACGTGTCGCTCGCGGTGCGCAACGGCGGCACCGTGGTGATCATGGAGCACTTCGATCCCGAGGAGTGCTTACGCCTGATCGAGCAGCACCGCATCACGCACATCCAGTTGGTGCCGACGATGTTCAGCCGCATGCTCAAGCTCCCGCCGGAGGTGCGCAGGCGCTACGACCTGAGCTCGCTGACGATCGCGGTGCACGCCGCGGCGCCGTGCCCGGTGCCGGTGAAGGAGCAGATGATCGAGTGGTGGGGCCCGATCATCCACGAGTACTACGGCGCCACCGAAGGCCTGGGCTTCACCGCGTGCAACACCGCCGAGTGGCTGGCGCACAAGGGCACGGTGGGCAAGGTGCTGCTCGGCGACCTGCACGTGCTCGACGAGAACCGCCAGCCGCTGCCCAAGGGCCAGGCCGGCGAGCTGTGGTTCAAGACCGCGACGCGGTTCGAGTACTTCAACGACCCCGAGCGCACGCAGGCGTCGCGCTCGGCCGACGGCACGATGACCACGGTGGGCGACGTCGGCTACCTCGACGACGACGGGTTCCTGTACCTGACCGACCGCTCGACCTTCATGATCATCTCCGGCGGCGT
The DNA here is from genome assembly GCA_035455385.1 of Burkholderiaceae bacterium. Taxonomy (GTDB): domain Bacteria; phylum Pseudomonadota; class Gammaproteobacteria; order Burkholderiales; family Burkholderiaceae_C; genus JAEUPI01. Next base: position 6,683 of record DATIFD010000715.1, on the reverse strand, counting down.
CAACATCTACCCGCAGGAGTGCGAGAACCTGCTGATCACGCATCCGCAGGTGGCCGACGCCGCGGTGTTCGGCGTGCCCAACGAAGACCTCGGCGAGGAGGTGAAGGCGGTGGTGCAGCCGATGCCCGGCGTGAAGGCCGACGCGGATTTTGCGCAGTCGCTGATCGCGTTCTGCCGCGATCATCTGGCGCACATGAAGTGCCCGCGCTCGATCGACTTCACCGACGCGCTGCCGCGGCTGCCCACCGGCAAGCTGTACAAGAAGCCGCTGCGCGACAAGTACTGGCAGGGCCACGGCAAGAGCCGCATCGTGTGAAACAGCCCACCCCCGATGCGGCCTGGCGGCCGCCTCCCCCTCAAGGGGGCAACACCGGCGAACCGGCAAAGCCGGATTCGCGGTGTTCGCTTGGGCGCGTTGGGCGCGCACCCCTGCCTTTCTTGCTCGCGCTGCTCGGTGCCGCTTGGCACATTGCTATCGCGGCGGACGTTGGCTCGCGCGTCGAGAGCTGCGTCAGCACCAGCGCGATCCAGTTCGATCCGATCGACCAGCACGTCGCGCTCGATGCCGACGACCAGACGCGCGTGCAGGCCGAGATGGAGCAGCGCTACCCGGTGCTCGCGCGCGACGGCTTTCCGGTATCCAGGATCATCCTGTGGCAGAAGAAGAACGGCGAGTCGCTGTTCATCACGCTGCTGGAGCACCCGGACAAGCCGGACGAGTCGTGCTTCACCGCCACGTTCGTCGCCGCACGCTTCACCGGCATCGAGGCCCTGCGGCGCAAGTACCTGCGCTCCGAGTGGCAGATCTGAGCCGGCGCCGGGTACTCACCACCCCACTTCCCAGGCCGGCGTGGGCGCGAACCGCGCCACGATGAAGTCGATCAGCACGCGCACCCGGGAGCTCGGCGTGCGATTGGGCAGATAGACCAGGTAGATGCCGCCCTCGCGCCCGGCTTGGTACGTGCGCAGCAGCGGCACGAGATCGCCACGCCGCAGGTCGGCCCCGGCCATGTAGGCAGGGAGCAGGCCGATCCCGAGTCCGGCAAGGACTGCCGAGCGCACGGCGTCCATGTCGTCGGTTTCGAGCGCGCCCGAGACCTTCACGATGTGCTTGCGCCCGCTGCGCAGGAACGTCCAGGTGCCCTTGGGTGCCAGCACCGGAAACACCACGCAATCGTGCCGGCTGAGGTCGTCGACCCGCCGCGGCGTTCCCCGCTGCTTCAGGTAGGCCGGCGCGGCGCACAACACGGCGCGATTGGCCGCGAGCTTTCGTGCCACCAGATTCGGGTCGGGCTCCGACGTCACGCGGACACCGAGGTCGAAGCCCTCGTCACCGAGATCGATCTTGCGATTGCTGCAACTCAGCTTGACCTGGATCTGGGGATACTGACGATGAAAGTCGGCAAGTGCGGGCACGAGGTGCCGGACTGCGAACGCCGGCACCGCGGTCAGCTTGACGAGCCCCGCGGGTTCCGACTGGGCCTGGGTGACGCGCTGTTCTGCGAGCTCGGCCTCCCGCACGACGTTGCTGCAATGCCCGTAGAACACGGCGCCGGCCTCGGTCAGGCTGAGCCTGCGGGTCGACCGGTTCAACAGCTTCACCGACAGCGACCGCTCCAACGCGCTGACCTGACGGCTGACCAGTGACTTCGAAACGCCGAGCTTGTCTGCCGCGGCGGAAAAGCTCTTCGCCTCCACGACCTGCGCGAACACCGACATGCCTGCCAGCCGCTTCTCCATAAGGCCCGATCCCGCAACAATGGGTTGATTAGAACCGCATTGATCCTGTTGCAGCAACTCTCTACATTGCCGGCAACACGGGAGTCGGTCATGGAAGCTGAAGTCATCAACGTCGGCACGATCAAGGTCCGCTACCTCGTCGACGGTGCGAAGCACGGCGGGCTCGGGGTGTTCGAGCTGACGGTCCCGCCGGGGTCCAAGGTCCCGCCGCCACACAGCCACAGCCACAACGAGGAGTGCATCTACGTGCTGGAGGGCACGCTCCGGTACTCGGTCGACGACGACGTCCGTGACCTGCGACCCGGCGACTGGATGTCGACGCCCCGCGGCTCGGTCCATCACTTCCTCAATCGGACGGCGGAGACGGCACGTGCGCTGGTGATGCTGACGCCGGACATCGGGGCGCAGTTCTTCCGCGACGTCGCGGCGGTCGCCAATGCCGGCGGCCCGCCCGATCGCGCGAAGCTGCTCCAGGTGATGTCCACGCACGGCCTGGTCCCCGCCGCGCCGGCCAAGGCGACGCCAGCCTAACTACTTCATGTTCTGGGTGATCGCCGCGTTGGTTGTATCGACTCTGCGCAAGAGATTCGAGAGCGCGCTCATCATCTTGGACAGCCTGTCCATGGCCGCTTGAAGCCTCAGGGACTCCGTCTCGCCCATCTCGCTCATGCTGTCCAGCCGGGGTGACGCGCTCGCGAGGTCTGGCACGGCGGTCGTCTCGTTGTAGTCCGCGGTCTGCACACGGCCCTGCTGCACCGGCACTGGACGGCGGTTGGATCGCGCGCGATCATCGCCCGGGGCGGCCCAACGATGCGATGAACGACACCGCACACGCCCCGAACGAACCGGAGACATTCCATGGCTGAACTCGATCGAATCCTCGCTGACGCCGTCGCGGCGGAGCACGTGCCCTTCGTCGTCGGCATGGCCGGCAATTCCGGCGGTGTCCTGTGGTCGGGCGCCGCGGGCGAAGCGCGCAGCGGCGTGCCCGCGAAGACCGACACGGCATGCCGCATCTTCTCGATGACCAAGGCCGTCGGCAGCACCGCGGCGATGATCCTGATGGACCGCGGCAAGCTGAGCGCCGACACGCCAGTGGCGCAGATCCTGCCCGAGTTCGCGCAGCGGCAGGTGCTCGAGGGCTTCAACGACGACGGCAGCCCGCGCATGCGGCCGCCGCGCACGCAGGCCACGGTGCGTCACCTCGCCACGCACACCTCGGGGCTGGTGTACGAGTTCTGGAACACCGACGTGCCGCGCTACATGCAGGCCACCGGGTTGACATCGATCCTGTCGGGCTCGCGCTCGTCGCTGAACTATCCACTGATGTTCGACCCCGGCACGCGCTGGGACTATGGCATCGGCATCGACTGGCTCGGCCAGGTGGTCGAGAAGGTCGACGGCCGCACGATCGACCGCTTCTGCCGTGAAGAGATCTTCGAGCCGCTGGCGATGAAGGACACCCGCTTCGAGGCCGATGCCGACATCCAGCCGAGGTTGGCCTCGGTGCGCATGCGCGGCGAGGACGGCCATTTCTCCGACTTCGCGCTGGCGCCGCCGGCGAACCCCGACTTCTACGGCATGGGCCACACGCTGTACTCGACGGCGCCCGACTACATGCGCTTCCTGCGCATGTACTTGAACAAGGGGCAGCTCGACGGCCGCCGCATCCTCAGCGAGGCCGGCCTGCAGTCGATGCTCGCCAACCAGATCGGCAACATCCCGATTCCGATGCTGAAGACCGCGGTGCCGGCCGTCACGGCCGACGCCGAGTTCTTCCCCGGGCGCAAGAAATCGCACAGCCTGGCGTTCCAGCGCATCGAGGAGGATGTGCCCGGCATGCGCTCGGCCGGTTCGCAGTTCTGGGCCGGCGTGTGCAACACCCACTTCTGGTTCGACCCGAAGAAGGATGTCGCCGGCATCATCATGACGCAGACGCTGCCGTTCGCGGAGCCGCGCTTCATGGGCGTGTACGAGGCGTTCGAGCGCGGCGTCTACAAGGCCTTGAGCAAGTAGCGGAACGGGCGCCGTGACGGACGCGGCACCCACCGCCGTTACCGCGGTCGCTTCGCACGTCTTGCCGACCGGCGTCGGCGCACCCCCTCAGCCGGCGTCGTGCGCTGCCGTCCACGCCATCCCTGCAGCGACCGCTCCGGTCAGCACGAGGCTCACGGCCCAGACCGTCTCCAGGTTGAACCAGCCGCGGCTCAGGAAGCGCAGCCCGAGCCAGCGGTAGACCGTCCACGCCAGCGCGAGGCCGCAGGCGAGCATCGCGGCCGTGTGGACGAGCGCCATCAGCAGCGCGGTGGTCACGCCGGCCCCGATCGCCAGGTGGCCGTGTTGTTCCGCCTCGCTCGCGCACAACCCGAGAGCGATCGGCACCAGCATCAGCCCGGCGCCGTGCGCCGTGGCCATCAGGAACGACCACCACGCCAGGCGCGTCGGCGGCACGCGCGCCAGAAAGCGCGGATGACGCGGCCGCGCGAGACGCAGCACGCCGAAGCCGAGCACCATCAACCCGGCTGCGATGCGGACCGCACGGCTCCACTCGACGTACCAGGCGAGCAGCGTGAAAGGCACCAGCACCACGGCCATCGCCAGCAGGTGTCCGACACCGAGCGGCAGCACGGTGGCGAACACTGCGGTGTCGCGGCGCGCGGCCAAGCCGTTGGCCACGGCCAGCGGCCAGCCCATCGACGGATTCAGGCCGTGATAGACGCCGAAGCCGACCACGCCCAGCCAGGCGACGGCCTCGGCGCTCAGCATTAGGGCCTGTTCACGCTACGGATGCCAGTGCGAGCGGGCCCTATGCCGACGGGTAGCAGAACGAATCGGTCGAGCAGTCGCCGCCTTCCAGGCGGATCTGGTGCGCGCCGTAGTCGCGGCCGAAGTCGATGCAGAACTCGCGGTCGAGCGAGATCCCGCCGTCGGCGCCGACGTTGCACATCACCTGCACGCCCGGCACGCCGTCGGGATAGAACTGCGTGTCCCAGCGGCTGTAGAGGCCGTTGGTGAAGTAGACACGCTTGCCGTCGCGGCTGATCTCGGTCATCTGCGGGCCGCCGGGGAACGGCTTGCCGGTGGGATGCTTGTCGTGGCGCGCGATGCCGCCGATGCGCACGCTGCCGGTCTGCTTGGGCGCCATCGGATCGCTGACGTCGTACTGCTTCAGCTCGCCCGTTCCCCAGCAGGCGACGTAGAGGAAGCGGTCGTCGAGCGAGAGATCGATGTCGCTGATCAGCGGTGGCGCCGCGCCGAAGCCCTGCAGCAGCGGCGGCAACACCGACTTGTCGGCGGGCTCCGGTGGAATCGTCGCCGTCTTCTTGGCGTGGAACTTGCCGCCCTCGCGCCACCAGGTCCACACCGAGCCTTCGAGGTTGGTGGTGTCGACCACTACGCCGAGGAAGCCGTACTCGCGCGTCGGGTCGTGCGCGGGGCGCACCTCGAGCGCCATCTGGTGGTTGGCGCCGAGGTCGATCGTCTGCAGGTGCTTGCGCCCGCGCAGGTCCCAGAAGTGCAGCTGGTGCCCGTACTTGTTGGACAGCAGGTCCTCGGCCACCAGGCCGTTCTCGAACTGCGGCGGACGGCCCCACTCGCTGGACACCATGTAGTCGCGCGGCAGGTTCCACCAGAAGTCGTAGTGCAGCTGCTGCGGGCCGCGGTCGATCTCCCACTTGCCGAGGATCTCGAAGCTCTCGCAGTCCATCACGAACACGCCGGCCGGGCCTTGCGTGCCGTCGGCACCGCCGCCGCCGAGCGTGCTGATGTAGATGCCTTCGGGCCCGCAGTGGGTGGTGTGCGGCCGCGAGTAGCCGGTCTTCTTCATCACCTCCTCCGGCTCGATCACCTTGGCGAGCGTCGGCTTGCGCGGATCGGGCTGCGTATCGACGACGTAGATTCGCGACGAGCGGATCCCCGGGATGATCAGGTAGCGCCGCCTCACGAATGCGTGGCCGGACATCGGCGACAGCGCGGAGGAGCACGCGTTCCAGCCGAAGTGGTGGAACTCGTCGCCCTTGTACGGCATGTCGAGGCGATGCAGCACCTGGCTGTAGGTGGGTGAGCCCGGATCGACGTCGACCACGGCCAGCGCGTCGGGGCGGGATCCATCGGGCGACAGCAGCGCCGTGTAGGCAATGCGCTCGCGCGGCGCCTCCATGGCCAACCGAGGCGAGGGATGGAAGGTGGGGTCGGGCCGCAGGGTCTCGAGCATGTGGGCCTCCATCGGGTGTGCGCGGAGCATCCTCCTCGCGCCGGCGCTGTCAAGTAACACTGACGGGTGCAGGGTGAGACGACCGGCAGCGTCGGCCGACGCCGGCGATGGCGTTCGAGCGGGTGCCCCTGTCGCCCGTCGCACACGGAGTTGAGTTCGCGCAAGGTGCGTTCACGACACGGTCGAGAGATGAAGGATGCTCGGCACAAGAGTCGAGTCACCTTCTACTATCTGCCTGCTGAAGCGACCGGCACGCTGAGCAAGCTGGCCTGACAGCCGATGCCCCGGGAACCCCGGTTCCAGAACCGAGCCACACAGGAGAGGCGTGATGAGTTTGATCAGCTTCATCAAGGAAGCAGGCGAGAAGCTCTTCGGCAAGGGCGAGGCGAAGGCCGCGCAGGAAGCCGCCGATCGCGAGGCGAGCGCGGCAAACGTCGAGCGCCTCAACCGGGCAGCCGGCGATGCGATCGCCAGCTACATCGCCGCAATGAACCTGAAGGTCGACGGCCTCGACGTCGCCTTCGACGGCGGCTCCGGCACCGTGACCGTGTCGGGCGTCGCTGCCGACCAGGCGACCAAGGAGAAGGTGGTGTTGTGCTGCGGCAATGTCGAGCGTGTCGCCGCCGTCAACGACCTGATGACGGTTGCGCAGCCCGCCGACGAGTCGAAGTACTACACGGTGGTGAAGGGCGACACACTGTCGAAGATCGCCAAGGAGTTCTACGGCAAC
>DATIFD010000714.1:0-8555 GCA_035455385.1 Burkholderiaceae bacterium | reverse complement strand
AACGCAACCACCACGCTAGGCCGCTGGGGTCCACGGTGGTTGAGCCAGCGCAAGCCGTGGGCCGTCGCGGCAGCCGCCCGACGTCGGGCCGCGACAAGCGTTGACGAAACATTGACCGGGCGCAAGGATCGAAGCCGCCGGCGGCCGGCATCGTCGGACGGCCAGGGATAAGAGACCATAGAGAGGTGGCGGTGATGAAGCATCGTTGGGTTCTGTGGCTGCTGCTGGCGTGCGGCCTGGCGCGCGCCGACGACGTGATGCACCTGTTCAACTGGAACAACTCGCTGTCGCCGCAGACGCTGGCGCGCTTCGAGGCGCGCTGCCACTGCAAGGTGGCGCTCAGCTACTACGGCACGATGGAAGAGGCGCTGGCCAAGCTGACCGCCGGTGCGAAGGGCTTCGACGTGATCGGCCCCTCCAACTACGGCATTCCGCCGCTGATCAAGCTCGGCCTGATCCGGCCGCTGGACAAGCAGCGGCTGCCCCACCTGGGCAACATCGACCCTGCGTTCGCCAATACGGCCTTGGACCCGGGCAACAAGTACTCGGTGCCGTACGACTTCACGGTCACGCTGGTGGCGTACAACGAAAGCAAGGTGCGCGAGCTCGGCATCGATCCGGGCTCGTGGTCGGCGGTGTTCGACCCGAAGGTGCTGGCCAAGATCAAGGGCCGCGTCACCGTGCTCGACGACCCGCGCGAGGTGATCGCCGCCGCGCTGCGCTACAACGGCTTTTCGGGCAACTCGACGCGCCCCGACGAGCTCGCCAAGGCGGTGGCGACGATCAAGGCCGCCAAGCCCTACTGGGCGGCGTTCAACAGCCAGAGCTACATCAAGGAGCTCACGGTGGGCAACATCTGGCTCGCGCTCGGCTACTCCAACGACGCCTTCCAGGCGCGCGCCGACGCCAAGGCGGCCAAGCGCAGCTTCGGCATCGGCTACACGCTGCAGCGCGAGGGCAACGGCATGACGGCCGACAGCTTCGTGATCCACGCGCAGGCGCCGCGGCCTGACCTCGCGCACGAGTTCATCGACTTCATGCTCGAGGGGCCCAACGCTGCCGAGATCACCAACGCGATCGGCGCCGGCAACCCCAACGCCGCAGCGCGCGCCTACATCGACCCCGAGTTGCTGAAGGTGCCGGCGATCCACCCGTCGCCCGAGCAGGCGCGCAAGCTGGAGCAGCTGGTCGACCTCGACGCGGCCACGCGGCGGGCCTGGAACCGCGCCTGGACCGAGATCAAGGCGGGTCGCTAGAGCAATGACGAATCTCGCGCTGCGCGGGGTGGTCAAACGCTTCGGCGACGTGGTCGCGGTCGACGACGTCAGCCTCGAAGTCGGCGCCGGCGAGTTCTTCACGCTGCTGGGGCCGTCGGGCTGCGGCAAGACGACGTTGCTGCGGCTGATCGCCGGCCTCGAGCAGCCCGATGCCGGCGCGGTGCTGCTCGACCGCGTCGACCTGGTCGGCGTGCCGGCGGAGCGGCGACCGGTGCACACCGTGTTCCAGAGCTATGCGCTGTTCCCGCACCTGAGCGTGGCGCGCAACATCGCGTTCCCGCTCGAGATGGCCCGGGTGCCGCGCGCCGACATCGAGCGCCGCGTCGCCGCCGTGCTCGACGACGTGCAGCTGGGCGGTCTGGCGCGCCGCATGCCCGACGAGCTGTCGGGCGGACAGCGCCAGCGCGTCGCGATCGCGCGCGCGCTGGTCGACCGGCCGCGGCTGCTCTTGCTCGACGAGCCGCTGGGCGCGCTCGACGCCAAGCTGCGCGTGCAGATGAAGTTCGAGCTGGTGAAGCTGCAGCGCGAGGTCGGCATCACCTTCGTCTACGTGACCCACGACCAGGGCGAGGCGCTCGCGCTGTCGCACCGCATCGCGGTGATGAACCGCGGGCGCCTCGAGCAGGTGGGCGACCCGCGCACGATCTACGAGCATCCGGCCAGCCGCTTCGTGGCCGACTTCATCGGCCAGTGCAACCTGCTCGAGGCCACCGTGCGCCGCGTCGACGGCGACACGATGGAGGTCGAGGCCAGCGGCATCGGCGTCTGTGCGGCGCCTCGGGTGGACGGGGCCGCGGCCGGTCAGCGCGGCACGCTGGCGCTGCGCCCCGAGGCGATCGAGATCGGCGAATCGATCGTCGACGCCACCGGCGACCGCGTGCAGCGCCGCGCCCGCGTGCGCGATGCGCTGTACGAGGGCGACGTCACTTTCTACACCGTGGCGCTCGACGACGGCACCTGCCTGCGCGCGATGCAGCCCAATGCCGACGCGCGGCGCGCGGGCCGGTTCGCCGCCGGCGCCGAGGTCGGCCTCGCCTGGCCGAGCGACGCCGGCCGCTTCCTGTGCAGCTGACGCGCCGCCCGGCGGGTCGGCTCGCGGCGCGGCTGCGCGCTTGGTTCGTCGGCGCACCGCCGGTGGCCTACCTGCTGGTGTTCTTCGCCGCGCCGTCGCTGATCATGGTGGTGGCGGCGTTTCGCGTCGCCGGCGACTACGGCGGCCTGCTGCCGCTGGTGGACACCGACCCGGCCACCGGATCAACCCGCTGGCTGGTGCGGGTCGACAACTGGCGCAGCTTCTTCACGCCGGAAGGATTCGCGCGCTTCTTCGGCGACCCGATCTACCTCGAGGTGTTCGCGCGCTCGTTCGGCTACGCCGCGATCACCACGCTGATCTGCCTGGCGCTGGGCTATCCGCTGGCCTGGCTGATCGCGCGCAGCCCCAAGCGCCATCGCGACGCGCTGATCCTGCTGGTGGTGCTGCCGTTCTGGTCGAACTTCCTGATCCGCGCCTACGCCTGGATGATCCTGCTCGGCCCGCAGGGCATGCTCTCGCGCGCGGTCAACGCGGCGCTGGGTTGGTTCGGCATCGGCCCGGTGCAGCTGCTGTTCAACACGTTTGCGGTCGTGGTGGTGCTGATCTACGTACACCTGCCGTTCATGGTGCTGCCGCTGTACGCCAACCTCGAGAAGCACGACCCGGCGCTGGTCGACGCCGCGCGCGACCTCGGTGCCAGTCCCTGGCGGCGCTTCTGGCGCGTCACCTGGCCGCTGTCGCTGCCCGGCGTGTGGGCAGGCGCCGCGCTGGTGTTCATTCCGGCGCTGGGCATGTTCGCGGTGCCCGATCTGGTGGGCGGCACGTCATCGCTGATGATCGGCAACGTCATCAAGCAGCAGTTCCTCGACAGCCGCGACTGGCCGTTCGGCTCGGTGCTGTCGCTGATGCTGACGCTGGCGGTGCTGGCGGCGGCGGCCGCGGCGGCCTGGGTCGCGCGGCGGGGGGAACGGCTTGCTTGAGCCCTCGCGCTGGTTGCGCGCGGTCGGCGGCGCGGCGTTCGTGTTCCTGTACCTCCCGCTGGTGGTCGTGGTGGCGTACTCGTTCAACGACTCGCGGCTCAACGCCGAGTGGGTCGGCTTCACCGGGCGCTGGTACGTCACGCTGCTGCACGACGGCCCGATGCTGCTGGCGGCGCGCAACTCGCTGCTGGTGGCGCTGACCGCCAGCGTGGCATCGACCGTGCTCGGCACGCTGGCCGGCCTGGCGCTGTACCGGCGGCCGCGGCAGCGTCTGCTGCCGATCCTGGTGCTGACGCCGATCGCGATTCCCGAGGTGCTGCAGGGCGTGAGCCTGCTGATCTTCTTCGTGCTGATGGGCGTCAGCCTCGGGCTGGTGTCGATCGTGCTGTCGCACGTGGCGTTCTGCATCGGCTTCGTCGCGGTGGTGGTGCGCGCGCGCCTGCAGGGGCTGGACCCGTCGCTGGTCGAGGCGGCGCGCGACCTCGGTGCGACGCCGTGGCAGGCCTTTTCGCGCGTCACGCTGCCGCTGATATCGCCGGGCATCGCCGCCGGCGCGCTGCTCGCCTTCACGCTGTCGCTCGACGATTTCGTGATCACCTTCTTCACCGCCGGGCCCGAGGCGAGCACGCTGCCGCTGCAGATCTATTCGATGATCCGCATCGCGGTGACGCCCGAGGTCAACGCGGTGTCGACGCTGCTGATGGCGCTGACGCTTGCGCTGGCGGCGCTGGCCGGCCGGATCGCGCCGGGGGCGCTGCGCGGCCGCGCCTGAGGCGCGCACCAGCGAAAGGCCGCCACCCGCCGCCGACTTGAGCGTGAGCAAAGCCGGCCTCGGTGCTTCGGCGCATGCTGTGAGCGTGTCGATGTGGAGGGCTTTTCGATGCCTGCCTTCGTGTTGCTGACCCGGCTGTCCCCGGAAGCCCTGCACCAGCCGCGCTCGTTCGAGACGCTCGAGCGCCGCGTCGACGAACAGGTGCGCGCGCACTGTCCCGACGTGAAGTGGGTGTCGAGCTTCGCGCTGCTGGGGCCGTGGGACTATCTCGACGTGATCGAGGCGCCGGATCTCGAGACCGCGACCCGGGTGTCGGTGCTGGTGCGCAGCCACGCGCACGCGCACACCGAGATCTGGCCGGCGATGCACTGGCACCAGTTCAAGGAGCTGCTGCACTCGCTGTCGGGGCAGACGTGAGCGTGCAGCGATGAGCGCAGCGCCGCGCCGCTACGACGTCTGCAACGGCGATGCCGACGGCCTGTGCGCGGTGCTGCAGTGGCGCCTGCACGACCGCGCGCGCGCGACGCTCGTCACCGGCCTGAAGCGCGAGATCGATCTGCTGCGGCGCGTGCCGGTCGGCCAGGCCGACGAGGTGCTGGTGTGCGACCTGTCGGTTGCGCGCAACCGCGAGCCGCTGCGCCGCCTGCTCGATGCCGGCGCCCGCGTGCGCTACTTCGACCACCATTTCGCCGGCGACGTGCCGATCCACGACAAGCTGGAGGCCCACCTCGACGCCAGCCCGGAGGTCTGCACCAGCCTGCTGGTCGACCGCCACCTCGGCGGCGCCTTTCACGCCTGGGCGCTGGTCGGCGCCTACGGCGACGCGCTCACCGCGGTGGCGCACCGCCGTGCCGCGGCCGCCGGGTTCAACGGAAAGCGGCGCGCGTCGCTGCAGCGGCTCGGCGAGGCGATCAACTACAACGCCTACGGCGACGACGAGCAGGACGTTCACATCGCGCCGGCGGCGCTGTACGCGATCATGGCGCGTTATGCCGATCCGCTCGAGTTGCTGGCGCACGAGCACGTGATCGACGAACTCGACGCGCTGCGGCGCGACGACCTGCGGCGCGCCATGACGGTGGTGCCGAGCCTGCGCACCGACCATGCGCGACTGGTGGCGCTGCCCGATGCGCCGTGGAGCCGCCGCGTCATCGGCACGCTGGCCAACGAGCTGGCCGGCGCGGCGCCGCGGCAGGCGCAGGCGGTGCTCAAGCACACCGGCGCGGGCAGCTACCTCGTCAGCGTGCGTGCGCCCAAGGCCACGCCGCACGGCGCGCACGTGCTGTGCGAGGCGTTCGGCGGCGGCGGTCGCGCCGCGGCGGCCGGCATCGACGCGTTGCCGGCCGGCGAGCTCGAGCGCTTCGTCGCCGCCTTCGGCCACATGCACTGGGAGGCGGGCGTGCTGCCGACGGTGGGTGCCTCATGATGCGGCTGTACGCGCTCGGCGGCCAGGCCTGGGGCGCCGCGCTGGCGGCGCAGCTCGACCAGCCCCTGGCGCCGCACGAAGAGCGCGTGTTCGAAGACGGCGAGTGCAAGCTGCGCCCGCTGACCGATCCGCGCGGCCACGACGCCTACGTGATCGCCAGCCTGCACGGCGGCCCCGACGGCAGCCCGCACGACAAGCTGTGCCGGCTGCTGATGTTCGTGTCGGCGCTGCGCGACCACGGTGCGGCCCGCGTCACCGCGGTGGTGCCGTACCTGGCCTATGCGCGCAAGGACCGCCGCACCAAGCCGTTCGACCCGGTGACGCTGCGCTACGTGGCGCAGTGGCTCGAGGCGGCCGGCACTGACCAGCTGATCGTGCTCGAAGCGCACAACGTGGCGGCGCTGGAGAACGCGCTGCGCCGGCCGACGTGGCACTTGCCGGCGCACGCGCTGTTCGACCCGCTGGCCGGCGAGCTCGCGGGCTCGTCGCCGCTGGTGGTCGCGTCGCCCGATCCGGGCGGCGTCAAGCGCGCGCAGCTGTGGCGCGAGTCGCTCGAGGAGCGGCTGCGCCGACCGGTCGGTTTCGCGATGGTCGACAAGCGGCGCAGCGCCGGCGTCGTGTCGAGCGACCGCCTGGTCGCGGGCGACGTCGCCGGGGCCGTCGTGCTGCTGCTCGACGACCTGATCGCCAGCGGCGAGACGATGCAGCGTGCCGCGGCCGCGCTGCGCGACTCCGGTGCGCGCGAGGTGTCGGTGTTCGCCGCGCACGGCCTGTTCGTCGGTACGGCGGCTTCGGCGCTGGCCGACCCGGCGATCGCGCGCGTGGTCGTCAGCGACAGCGTGCCGCCGTTGCGGCTGCCCGCCGACGCCGCGGTGCGCGCGAAGCTGCAGATCGTGCCGGCGGCGCCGCTGTTCGCGCAGGCGATCCGCGACAGCCACGCGGCCTGGCGCCGCTGAACGGCCCTACAGCGCGTCGAGCGTGCGCAGCGCGTGCGCGACGTAGCGCTGCGCCAGCGGCGTCCAGCGTGCCGGCGTGCGCGGTTGCGGGTCGAGCAGGTGCGCGATCGCCAGCCGCGCGCGCAACAGCGCGCGATAGGCGGTGTACAGCGTCCAGACCACCGGCGGCGCCGGATCGTGCAGCGCCACGCAGCAGTGCTGCAGCAGCCGCGGCCCGACCCAGGGCGCGCCGGCGAGCGTGCACTCGAGCCCGAGGAAGGCCAGTTCGTCCAGCGGATCGACCTGGCGCAGGCGGGCGTTGAATTCCAGGCAGTCCACCACCACCGGCGGCCGCAGCAGGTAGACGTGGTCGGGACGCAGGTCGCCGTGACCGTCGACGATGCGCCCCTGGCCGGCGCGCTGCGCCACCGCGTCGTGCTGCGCCAGCAGCGCGGCGTCGAAGCGGTCCAGCGCCGCGGCCGCGCCGTCGAGCTGGAACTGCGGCCGCAGCAGCACCTCGCGGCTGATCGCCTGCTCGCGCTGGAAGCGCGCGACGTATTCGGCGCCGTCGATCACGACCGCGGTTGCGCCGGCGTAGAACGACGCCAGCCGCTCGCCCAGCTCGTCGACCGCCTCGGCCGTGAGCGTGCCGTCGGCGATCGCGCGCTCGAGCGTGCACTGCGCCGGCAGGCGACGCATCCACACCAGCCAGTCGAGCGTCTGCGCCTGCGGGTCGGCTTGCGCTTCCGGCACCAGGCCGAGCGCGCCGGCGCGCCACTGCAGCACCATCAGGCCGCGGTAGACGCCGCTGGCCAGCCGGTCGTTCAAGCGCACCTCCTCGCGGCATGCCGCCTCGCGCGCGTCGAGCGTCGAGAAGTCCAGAAACGGGAAGCGCACCGCCTTCTTCAGCTTCAACGCGTGCTCGCCGGCGAGGAACACCCACGACATGTGCGTCTCGATCGACTCGACCGACGCGACCGGGCCGGCATGGCCGACGTGGGCTGCGGGGCTCGCCAGGAAGCGCAGCCGCGCGTCGGCGTCGGGCGGTGCGTGCCCCGCGGTCAGCGAGCGCGGCGCGGCGCGCGGCATCGTCGAGCGCTCACGGCACCGCCTTGCGGGCCGCGGGTGGCGTGGCGCTGCGCAGGGCCGCAACGACCTCGTCGTCGGAGACCTGCGCGAAGTCGGCATAGTGCGCGCCGACCGCGTAGAACGCCGGCGGCTCGCGCAGGCAGATCAGGTCGTCGACCAGCGGCCTCAGCAGCGGCACGGCGTCGGGCGGCGCCACCGGCACCGCCAGCACCAGGCGCGCCGGGCGACGCCGGCGCAGCGCCTGCAGCGCGGCGCGCACGGTGGTACCGGTGGCGATGCCGTCGTCGACCACCACCACCGTCTTGCCCTCGACCGGCAGCGGCGCGCGGCCGCTGCGGTAGGCGTCGCGGCGACGCGCGATCTCGGCGCGCTCGTGCACCGCTTCGCGCTCGACATAGCTGCGCGACGCGCCGGTGACCGCCATCGTCTCGGCGTCGAGCACCAGATCATCGCCGGGCCCCTCGGCCACCGCGGCCACGGCCAGCTCGCGCTGGCCCGGCGCGCCGATCTTGCGCACCAGCAGCACGTCGAGCGGCGCGTGCAGCGCGCGCGCCACCTCCACCGCCACCGGCACGCCGCCGCGCGGCAGCGCCAGCACCACGGCATCGGTGATCTTCTTCGTCGCCAGCGCATCGGCCAGCTGGCGGCCGGCGTCGCTGCGGTCGACGAACAGCTCCCTCATCGTTTGGCTTTGCTGTGGTTGTTGTTGTTGCCGCCGAGGTGTTGCGCCAGCCAGTCGCTGGCCGAATGCGCCACGCGCTCGAGCGCGCCGGCCTCCTCGAACAGGTGCGTTGCGCGCGGCACGACCTCGAGCCGCTTTTCGCACGTCATCTGGCGCATCGCGTCTCGGTTCAGCGCCAGCACCTGGGTGTCCATGGCCCCGACCAGCAGCAGCGTCGGGGCGCGCACCTGCGGCAACGCAGCCCCGGCCAGATCCGGGCGCCCGCCGCGCGACACGATCGCCGACACCTCCTGTGGCCGCTCGGCGGCGGCCACCAGCGCCGCGGCGGCGCCGGTGCTGGCGCCGAACAGTCCGAGCCGCA
>DATIFD010000713.1:0-14497 GCA_035455385.1 Burkholderiaceae bacterium | reverse complement strand
TGCGCTCGACGCGCTGCTCGACGGGTGCGCCGCCGATCCCGATTGCCGGGCGCAACATCCGCGGCTGCGCGACGCGTGGCAGGGCGTGCTCGATTCGCTGCCACGCGAGGTACGGCTGCGCGATCCGCTCACCGGCCAGCCGGAATCGCTGCAACTGACCCGCGACGAGGTGCTTGGCATGGTGCGCTCGCCGCTGTACGTGCCGGCGCTCGCGGCCGTGCTGCCGGCGGCGATCGACGAGGCCGCGCGCGGCCGATTCGATGCGCTGGCGGGGCTGGCCTCGGCGCTGGGAAGTCCGGGCGCGCGGTTGTACACAGGGATGCACTTCTCGGTGGTGTGCGCCGAAGACGTGCCGCGGCTCGGCCGGTTCGGCGATGCCCCGGGCGCGCAATTCGGCGACGCCTTCGCGCGGCTGTACGAGCAGGCCTGCGCCGCGTGGCCGCGGGGCCAGGTGGACGCGGCGTTCTACACGACACCGCCCGCGCCGGTGGCAACCTGGGTGCTGTCCGGTGGCGCAGACCCGGCGACACCGCCACGGCACGGCGAGCGGATCGCGCGTGCGCTGGGGGCCAAGGCACGCCATACCGTGGTTCCCCATGCCGGGCATGGCGTGATGGCCTTGCCGTGCCTGCGCGACGCGGTGTTGCGCTTCATCGAGGCGGCCGACGACGACGCGGCGCTGCAGGTGGACGCGTCGTGCGCGGCGGCGCTGCCACCGCCGCGGCTGTTCGTGCCGTTCGGCCAGACCGCACCGGCGCGATGATCCGGATCGAGCAGTTGCACAAGCGCTTCGTGCAGGGCCGCGGGCGTCGATCCCGTGTCATCGAGGCCGTGCGCGGGGTGACTCTGGAGGCGGCCGATGGCCGCATCACCGCCGTGCTGGGCCCCAACGGCGCCGGAAAGACGACCACACTGCGCATGGTGGCCGCGCTCCTGCTGCCGGACAGCGGGCGCATCGAGGTGGACGGCATCGACGTGACCTCCCGGCCGCGTGCGGCGCTGGCGCGACTGGGCGTGCTGTCGGACGCGCGCGGTCTGTACCCGCGGCTGACGGCACGCGAGAACATCGTCTACCACGCGCGGCTGCACGGCATGTCGCTCGAAGCCGCCGACGCGCGGGCGCAGGCGTTGGCGCAGATGCTCGACTTTGCCGGTCTCCTCGACCGGCGCGTGGAGGGCTTCAGCCAGGGCGAGCGCATGAAGACGGCGCTGGCGCGCGCGCTGGTGCACGACCCGCCCAACATCGTTCTGGACGAGCCAACCAACGGGCTCGATGTGCAGTCGATTCGCGGCCTGCGCCAGGCATTGCGCCAACTCCGCGACGAGCACGGCAAGTGCATCGTCTTCTGCACCCACATCATGCAGGAGGTGCAGCGGCTGTGCGACCACGTGGTCGTGATGGCGCAAGGGCGCGCGGTGGCCGCTGGCAGCGTCGAGCAGCTGTGCCGTTTGAGCGGGCATGACGATTTCGAGCAGGCGTTCGTCAGCTTGGCTTTCGTCGAGGCCGAGGGAGCCGTCCGATGAGGGACGCCTGGACGGTCTTCGTCAAGGAGCTGCGCGACGCGCTGCGCGACCGGCGCACGCTGCTGGCCGTGGTCGCGTCTTCGGTGCTGATGGGGCCGCTGTTGCTGTTCGGCCTGTCCGTGCTGGTAGCCGGCAGCGAAGAACGCGCGGAGTCGCGCGTGGTGATGGTGGCCGGTATCGAGAGCGCGCCGAGCCTGCGCAACTTCCTCGAGCGCCAGACGCTGCAGGTGACGGCCGCGCCGGCGGACTTCGAGCGCCAGCTGATCGACCGGCGGCTCGCCGATCCGGTGGTCGTGGTTCCGCCGGACTTCGAGGCGGCGCTGGCGCGCGGCGAACGCCCGTTGCTGGAAGTGGTGTCCTCCAGCGCCAACACGCGCGCGGCTTCGGCCGTCCGGCGGGTGCAGCGAGTGCTGCAGGCCTTCAATCAGGAGCTGGCACTGCAGCGCCTGGCCTACCGTGGCGTCGCGCCGGCGTTGCTGCAGCCGGCGCAGATCGAGGAGCGCGACCTGGCCGATCCGCGCGCGCGGGCGGCGCAGATCACCGGCATCCTGCCCTTCTTCGTCTTGATGGCCGTGCTATACGGTGCGCTCAACGCTGCACTTGACACGACCGCTGGGGAGCGTGAGCGCGGCTCGCTGGAGCCCCTGCTGATGACGCCGGCGTCGCGGCTGGCATTGGTGATGGGCAAGTGGGGCGCGGTGGCCAGCGTGGGGATGCTGATTGCGGTGCTGAGCTGCCTGAGCTTCCTGCCGGCGCAAAGCTTGATGCGCAGCGAGACGCTGGCGGCGCTGTTCCGCTTCGGGCTGCGAGAGGTCGCGCTGTTCCTGGCGCTGCTGATGCCGTTGGCTGCCATGCTGTCGGCGTTGATGATGGCGATCGCCATCCGCTGCAAGACGTTCAAGGAGGCGCAGGCCAGCAACACGGTGGTCATCCTGGCGGTGTCACTGCTGCCGATGTTCACGCTGTTCAACGACGGCGGCGAGCGCCCCTGGCACCTCTGGATGCCGGCGATGGCGCAGGTGACGTTGATGGGCCGCGTGCTGCGTGGCGACGCGTTCACTGGGGCGGACCTTCTGGTGCCACTGGCGGTGGCGGCGGTGTTGGCTGCGGCCTGCCTGGCCTACGTCGCGCGCCACCTGCGGGTGGCCGCGATCCGCTGAGTCGGCGAAAGCGGCTTCAGGCCGCCTGTGCACTGACCGCGAGCACCCGCTCGACCTCGCCTTGCCACGGCAGCGCGTGCACGACTTCGTTGAGGCAGCGCAGCGACTCCAGTGGGCTCAGCGCGTCGCCGTCGGCGCCGACGAGGCGCAGATTGGTGATCACCGACAGCGGATCGGCCATCGCGACGATGCCTACGGACAGCTGAATCCAATCCCAGGCCATTCCGGCGTGGCCATCGGCCGCCATTGCGGCCCAGATGGTCTGCCCGGATACGCGCGAGACTTGGTCGCCGGGGTTCGTGACGCGCGTGCCCAAATGGCGCAACGGCAGTGGATGCAGCTTGTCCACCTGCCACAATAGCGGTGGCCAGGCACGAACGGTCCAGGGGGGACAGGCGTGGGACTTGGATTGCATGATGTGGCTCGTCGTTGTTTGTGTCGACTAGTGTTCGGCAACAAGCAAACGAATGAAATCTGTAAGACCTTTCAGGTTGGAGCGTGTTCAGCGCGCTGACGTCGAGTCGATCACATGCTGCAGGGCGGTTACTCGTCGGTGTTGCAGGCCAGGAACCGTGAAGAGTTCCGGGATGAGGTCGTCCGCTTCGGGCGCGCGTTGGGGTTCGACATGGTGTCCGCGATCGCGGTGGTCGACCACGGCATCGGGCGCAGCGAGTTCGTCGTGGTGGACAACACGCCCGAGCAATTCCAGGGCGTGTTCAACGACCCAGGGGCAATGCGGCGAGATCCTGTGATGCAGCATTGCAGGCGTCAGAGCCTGCCGATCATCTGGGACCAGGGCACGTACACGTCGCAGGGTCAGGGCGAGTTGTGGGAGGAGCAGGCGCGCTACGGCTATCAGACCGGCATCGCGATGGCGCTGCATCTTCCGGAGGGCAAGCACTTCATGCTGGGCGTCGATCGCGACCGCGCGCTGCCGAGCGATCGCCACGAGCTGACCCGGGTGGTTGCCGACCTGCAGCTGTTCGCGGTGCACGCGCTCGACGCGGCGATGCGCGTGCTGCTGCCGAGCGCCGCGGCCCAGGAGGCGCCGGCGCTGACGCCGCGCGAACTGGAGGCGCTGCGCTGGACGATGGACGGCAAGACGGCGTGGGAGGTGGGGTCGATCCTCGGCATCACCGAGCGCACCGCGGTGCTGCACCTGAACAACGCGATGCGCAAGCTCGGCTGCGTCAACAAGCACCAGGCCGTGCTGAAGGCGCTGCGGCTCGGGCTGATCCGCTGACGCAAACCCGCCCGATTTGGCCCGGAATCGCCGGCTCTGTCACCCTGTAAGAGTTGACAGTTTCATGGTCGAGCGTCGGCTGCTGCAATCTCCGTCATGCGCCACGGGCCAGGCGCCATACCCCGAACGGAGACCAACATGCAGCAAACCCGCAAGACCTCGTTCCTCAAGACCCTGTTCGGCGGCAAGCGCCGTGTCACGATCGAGCCGAAGAGGCCCGCCCTGCAGCCGTTGGAGCCGCGTCAGTTGGCACAAGTGGCTGGCGGCGAGAGCCTGCCGAAGGGCGGCTGGCAGTAACCCCGTTTCTCTCGACGCGCCGGCGCTTCCCCCCTCCGGCCGGCTAGTCGGCGGCCCGGTTCACCCGGGCCGTTCTGCATTTCTGGGATCGCATTTGCCATGACGCCGTTGTTCCGGCGCGAGGCCATCGAGGCGCACCGTCAGCAGTGGATGGGCGAGGTGTGCCTGGTGCGGCCGGTGTCGCTGTCGGTGATGGTCATCGTGCTGGTCGCCATCGCCGTCGCGGTGGGCACTTGGCTGGTGCTGGGCGAGTACACGCGCAAGGCGCACGTGCGCGGCGTGCTGGTGCCCGATCGAGGTTGGATCCGCTTGCTGGCGCCACAGCTGGCCACGGTGACGGAACGGCGGGTGGCACAGGGGCAGACGGTGCGGGCAGGCGACGTGTTGTTCGTCCTGGCGCTGGAGCAACACCTGGGCGACGGCACGGCGCAGCAGCGGGTGCAGCGCAGCCTGCAGGCGAGACAGCAGAGCCTGAACGAGTCGCTCGAGGCCCGGCAACGACTGAGTCGCGAGCAGGAGGCCGCGTTGACCCAACGCTTGATGGGGTTGCGCCAGGAAGTGGCTCAGATCGATGCGGAGGCGGAGCTGCAGCGCCAGCGACTGACGCTGTCGCAGCAGACGCTGGCCCGGCTGGAGTCGCTGCGCGAGGAGCGGTTTGTGTCGACCGCGCAGATCAACACGAAGACCGAGGAGGTGCTGGCGCTGCGCGCGCAGCTGGTGGCATTGGAGCGTCAGCGCAGCACGCTGTCGCGTGAGGTTGCCGCGCTCGAAGGCCAGCGGCGCGAATTGCCGCTGCAGGAGCGCGCCCGGGCAGGCGAACTGCAGCGAGCGGCCGAGGTGCTGGCGCAGGAGTCGGCCGAGGTCGAGGCCAAGCACGAGATGCTGATTCGTGCACCGCAGGACGGCACGCTGGCCGCGGTGCTCGCCGAGCCGGGACAAACGGTATCGCCCGACGTGGCTCTGGCCAGCTTGGTCCCGTCCGATACCCGGCTGCAGGCCCATCTGTATGCGCCTTCGAGCGCGCTGGGCTTCATCCGCCCGCAGCAGCCGGTGCGCCTGCGTGTGGCTGCGTTCCCGTACGAGAAGTTCGGCCACCAGGCCGGATCGGTGCTCCAGGTGTCCAGCACGCCGTTGCAGGCCGGTGAGCTTGCGGCGCTGCCGCTGGCGACGAAGCCGGACGAGCCGCTGTACCGCGTCACCGTCGGCCTGGAGCGGCAGTCGGTGACGGCGTACGGCCAGGAACAACCGCTGGCCGCCGGCATGCAGCTCGATGCCGACGTGATGCTCGAGCGGCGCCGACTGGTCGAGTGGCTGTTCGCGCCGGTGCTCGGCGTGGCAGGCCGACTCTAGCCCGCGGATTCGCATGACGGTCGCACGGGCGTTGCGCATCGGCTTCGGCGGCCCGAGCACGCCGGTGATCCTGCAGAACGAGGCAGCGGAGTGTGCCCTGGCCTGTCTCGCCATGGTGGCGGCCTCTCATGGCCTGCAAACCGACATGCCTTCGCTGCGGCAGCGGTTCAACGTGTCGCTCAAAGGGGCGACGATGGCCGACCTGGCGAGCATGGCCCGCGCGCTGAAGCTGCAGACACGGGCCGTGAGGGCCGAACCCGAACAGCTCGACCAATTGCCGCTGCCAGCGATCCTGCATTGGGATTTCAATCATTTCGTCGTGCTCGTCAAGGTGGCCCACGACGGCGTGCTGATCCACGACCCAGCGAGCGGCGCTCGCTGGCTCAAGTGGCAGCGTGTGTCGAGGCACTTCACCGGTGCGGCGATGGAGCTGACGCCGGAAGCCGGCTTCGAGCGTCGCGACGAGCAGCGGCGGATCACCGTGCGCCAGCTGCTGGGCCGGGTGACCGGGCTCAAGCGCTCGCTGGCGCAGATCATCCTGCTGGCGGCGGTGCTCGAGTTCTTCGTCCTGTTGAGTCCCTTCTTCATGCAGTGGGTGGTCGACGACGTGCTGGTCACGGTCGACCGGGATCTGCTGGTCACGCTCGGCATCGGCTTCGCGCTGTTGGTGGCGATCCAGGTAGCGACCGCGGCGATTCGCTCGTGGGGCGTGTTGCACCTGTCGGCCACGCTCAACCTGCAGTGGCTCGGCAACGTGTTCGCGCACCTGCTGCGCCTGCCGCTGGGGTGGTTCGAGCGCAGGCATATGGGCGATATCTGGTCGCGCTTCTTCGCCGTGCAGCAGATCCAGAAGACGTTGACGACCAGCTTCCTCGAGGTGCTGCTCGACGGTGCACTGGTGGTGACGACGCTGGCGATGATGGCGCTTTACAACGCGATGCTCAGCGGCGTGGTGCTGGGGTTCGTCGCGGCGTACGCGTTGTTGCGCTGGGCACTGTTCGCGCCGATGCGTCGCGCGACCGAAGAGGCTCTCGTGCACGATGCCAAGAAGACGAGCCATTTTCTCGAGTCGCTGCGTGGCGTGATGGCGATCAAGCTGTTCGCGGCCGAGGCGGACCGGCAGGCGCGTTTCATGAATCTGGTGGTCGACGCCATGAACGCCGACATCGTGGTGCGCCGGCTCGAGGTGACTTTGGCGGTGGCCAACCGCGGCCTCTTCGGGCTGGAGCGCGTCCTGGTGATCTGGATCGGGGCGACGCTGGTGCTCGACCATGCGCTCACCGTCGGCATGCTGCTGGCGTTCGTTGCCTACAAGGAGCAGTTCTCCCAGCGCGTCGCCGCGTTGATCGACAAGTGGGCCGAGCTGCGCATGCTCAAGGTGCAGGGCGAGCGACTGGCCGACATCGTGCTGAGCGAACCCGAGGCCGTGCAGGCCGCCGCGAGCACGGACTTGAGACCGGGTGCGGGCGACGGCGTGCCGCCTCGCATCGAACTGCGCAATGTGGGGTTTCGCTACTCTGACAGCGAAGGCGAGGTGCTGCGCAGCGTGAGCCTGAGTATCGAGCCCGGCGAATCGGTGGCGATCGTCGGTCCGTCGGGGTGCGGCAAGACCACGCTGATCAAACTGATGCTGGGCATCCTGACGCCGCTGCGCGGCGAGGTGCTGGTGGATGAGCGGCCGTTGGGCGCGTTGGGTACTGGCAGTTGGCGCTCGATGGTCGGCACCGTGATGCAGGATGAGCCGCTGTTCGCCGGCTCGATCGCCGACAACATCTGCTTCTTCGACTCGCAGCCAGACATGGAGCGCGTCGTCGCATGCGCGCGTTTGGCGGCGGTGCACGACGAGATCACGGCGTTGCCGATGGGGTACTACACGCTGATCGGCGAGATGGGCGCTGCGTTGTCGGGTGGGCAGAAGCAGCGGGTCCTGCTCGCACGCGCACTCTACAAGCGGCCGCGGGTGTTGTTCTTGGACGAGGCGACGAGCGCGTTGGACGTGGAGCGCGAGCGGATGGTGAATCAGGCGGTGCGTCAGCTGCGGCTGACCCGGGTGATCGTCGCGCATCGTCCCGAGACCATTGCAAGCGCCGATCGTGTGGTGGTCCTCGCCGAAGGCGGCGTGTCGCACGACTTGCGTTCGGTCGCCGGCGCGAGCACGTCGCAGAAGGCGCACTGAAGGCGCGGTGTGACCTGCTCGGCGCCCGGACGCCGAGTTTCTACAATGCGTGCCCTGTACTGAATCGGCGGCCGCATGCGCTTCCCCAGGCATTTCGATGTGATCGTGGTCGGTGGTGGCCACGCCGGTACTGAAGCGGCGCTCGCGGCCGCTCGGATCGGGTGCGCCACGCTGTTGCTGACTCACAGCCTCGAGACTCTGGGGCAGATGAGCTGCAATCCGTCGATCGGCGGCATCGGCAAGGGCCACTTGGTCAAGGAGGTCGATGCGCTGGGCGGCGCCATGGCGGCCGCGACCGACGAAGCAGGGATCCAGTTCCGCATCCTCAACGGCTCGAAGGGCCCGGCCGTGCGCGCAACACGCGCGCAGGCCGATCGGGCGCTGTACCGGGCAGCGATTCGACGGCGCCTGGAGTACCAGCCCAACCTGTGGTTGTTCCAGCAGTCGGTTGACGACCTCTATCTGAGCGAGAGTGGTGCAATTGCGGGTGTTACGACGCAAGTGGGCATTCGCTTTGATGCACAGAAAGTGATCCTGACCGCAGGTACCTTCCTGAACGGGCGCATCCACGTCGGCCTGCGCAACCACCCCGGGGGACGCGCGGGCGATGCGCCGGCGATTCTGTTGTCGGAGCGGCTGCGTGAGTTGGGCCTGCCGCAAGGGCGCCTGAAGACCGGTACGCCCCCGCGCATCGACGGCCGCACGATTGACTACTCGAAACTGGAAGAGCAGGTCGGCGACGCCAGTCCGGTGCCGGTGTTCAGCTTCATGGGAAGTGCCAGCCAGCATCCCCGTCAGGTTTCGTGCTGGGTAACCCACACGAACGAACTGACTCACGAGATCATCCGCAGCGGCTTTGACCGCAGCCCGATGTTCACCGGGGTGATCGAGGGCGTCGGGCCACGCTACTGCCCGAGCATCGAGGACAAGGTCAACCGCTTTGCCGACAGGGGTGGCCACCAGATCTTCCTGGAGCCGGAGGGGCTCGATACCCACGAGGTGTATCCGAACGGAATCTCGACTTCCCTACCATTCGATGTGCAGTGGAGCGCGGTGCGGTCGATGCGAGGCCTCGAGCAGGCGCACATCCTGCGCCCTGGCTACGCGATCGAGTACGACTACTTCGATCCGAGGGCGCTGAAGCCGACCTTCGAGACGAATGCGATCCCCGGGCTGTACTTCGCCGGCCAGATCAATGGCACCACGGGCTACGAAGAGGCTGCCGCACAGGGCTTGCACGCGGGCACCAACGCGGCGCTTGCGGTGCTTGGGCGGGAGCCGTGGGTGCCGGGCCGCGACCTCGCCTACCTCGGTGTGCTGATCGACGACCTCATCACCAAGGGAGTGTCCGAGCCATACCGGATGTTCACCAGCCGCGCCGAACACCGGCTGCGCCTGCGAGAAGACAACGCCGACATGCGTTTGACCGAACAGGGGCGGCGGCTGGGGCTGGTCGGTGACGAGCGATGGGCGGCGTTCAACCGGAAGCGCGATGCCGTGGCACGCGAGCGCGAGAGGCTCAAAGCGACCTGGGTGTTCCCTGCGGTCGTGCCAGTGGAGCTCGCTGTCCGGACCCTCGGTCGGCCGATCGAGCGTGAGTACAGCCTGGCTGAGCTCTTGAAGCGCCCGGGCGTCGGGTTCGATGAGGTTGCGACGCTGGGCGCGAGCGCCCGCCCGGACGCCGACGTGGTTTCACGTGAAACACTTCACGGGCAATTGGGGCCTGAGTTGGCCGACGCGGTCATCGGCCAACTCGAAATCGACGCCAAGTACGCCGGCTACATCGAGCGACAACAAGAAGACGTCAGGCGTGCGGCAGCCTACGAGAGCCTGCGGCTCCCGCCGGAATTCGACTATTCGACGGTCGCCGCATTGAGTTTCGAGGTACGCCAGAAGCTCAACCAGCAGCGACCGGCCACCCTGGGACAAGCGTCGCGGATCTCCGGAGTGACGCCGGCTGCCATCTCGCTGCTTCTCGTTCACCTGCGCAAAGGCCGCCTGCGTGGCCTCGGTGAGGGCGATGGCGAGATGCCCACCGCCGCCTGAGGGAGGAATGCCTTCGCTACACCCCATGGCTCGAAGCGAGTTGTCGTGGCGTCTGCTCGATGGTGCGCGGCAACTCGGACTTCCGATCAGCGAGAAGCAGGCGAGCCAGCTTCTCGTCTACCTCGAGTGCCTCCGGCGCTGGAACTCGGTCCACAGCCTCAGCGCGTGGGAGAGTCCGTCCGACCTGTTGGTGCACCACGTGTTTGACAGCATGACGGTGGTTGAACCGTTGAGCCGGTTTGCTGGAGGGCGTCGTTTGCGCGTTCTCGATGCTGGGTCCGGGGCAGGTTTTCCTGCCGCCGTACTGGCGGTGTTGCGGCCAGAGTGGGCCTTGACCGCCGTGGACGCGGTTGCCAAGAAGATGGCGTTTGTGCGTCAGGCCGCCAGCGAAGCGGGCATTCAGAACTTGGTCGGAGTGCATGTTCGCCTTGAGCGGTGGCGGCCGGCAGAGACCTTTGATGCGGTGGTCTCGCGCGCCTTCGCGTCGCTGAGCGCGTTCGTGAGAGTGACCGAACACTTGCTCTCGGCCGATGGCGTTTGGCTAGCCCAGAAGGGTCAGCTTCCGGGCAAGGAGATCGCCGGACTAACCCCGGGCATCGAGGTGTTTCACGTGGAACATGTCACGGTCCCTCGCCTAGAGGCGCAGCGACACCTCGTGTGGATGCGCAGGACGCGGACATGAACGCAAGCGATCTACCTCCCGAGCATCGAGCCAGGGTCTTTTGCGTGGCAAATCAGAAAGGTGGTGTCGGCAAGACGACCACGACGGTGAACTTGGCTGCTGGCCTGGCCAGGATCGGGCAAAGGGTGTTGCTCGTGGACCTGGATCCGCAGGGCAACGCGACGATGGGGTCGGGGGTGGACAAGAGGTCGTTGAGCCTGTCGGTCTACGACGTTCTCCTGGAGGCCGCGTCGATCGCAGAGGCGCGACAGCGATCGGAGCATGGCGGCTACGACGTGATTGGGGCCAACCGGGAGTTGGCGGGCGCGGAGATTGAACTCGTCACCGTCGAGCGCCGCGACCAACGCCTCAGGGCGGCGCTCGAGGGTGTTGCGAGTGAATACGACATGGTCATCATCGACTGTCCACCCAGTCTCAGCCTGCTGACCCTCAATGGGCTGTGCAGCGCACATGGCGTTATTGTTCCGATGCAGTGCGAGTACTTCGCGCTGGAGGGACTGACCGACTTGGTGAACACCATCCGACAGGTGCACGCCAACCTGAATCCAGAGCTCCAGATCATCGGCCTGCTTCGGGTCATGTATGACCCACGAATCACGCTGCAACAGCAGGTCAGCGAGCAGCTCAAGGGCCACTTCGGAGACAAGGTGTTCGATGCCGTGATTCCGCGCAATGTGCGGCTGGCCGAGGCGCCCAGCTATGGCCTGCCGGGCGTGGTCTTCGATCCGGCATCCAAAGGGGCGCAGGCCTACCTCGAATTCGCGCGCGAGATGGTCGAGCGCGTCAAGCGGCTGGCCTGAATGTCCAACGCGCTGCCGATCTCATTGCTGTCTCGCGTGGAGGATGCGGGGCTCAACGCCAGTGCGCCGCCGCAGCAGCGTTGGATCGACGGTTGGCTAGTGCGCTTCTCGCCGGGAAAGGCCAAGCGCGCGCGCTGCGTCAACGCCGTGGCGGAGGGGCGGCTACCAGTTCAAGAGAAGCTCGCACGCTGTCAGGAGGTGTACGACCTGGCCCAGCTGCCGCTGATCTTCCGCATCACCCCCCTGTCGCAGCCGCCGTCGCTGGACGCCTGGCTCGAAGCAACAGGGCTGCGCCAGTTCGACGACACGCGAGTCATGGTCAACGCCGACCTGAGATCGCTAGCCCCCGACCCGCTTCCGACCGATGTCGCCCTGCAGCGGGTGGGCCACGCGTCGTTCGCAAGGATCGTGGGGCAACTGCGCGGCTCACCCCTGTCGCACCAGCAGGCACACGCGCAGCGGCTCGAGCTGTCACCCGTACCGTTTGAAGGATGGGTCTTGCGCCAAGTGGGGCAACACGCGGTGCTTGCCTGCGGCCAGACCGCCATGGAGGCCGACATGGTGGGCATCTACGACGTCTTCACGGCCCACGAAGCCCGCAATCAGGGCTGGGCGCGCAAGCTGTGCGCCCAGCTGCTTGACCGTGCTCGCCATCACGGCGCGCGCGTCAGCTATCTGCAAGTCGACGCGTCCAACGGCGCGGCGAGATCGGTCTATCGGCGGCTTGGCTTCGCCGACGCCTACGCGTACCACTACCGGACGGCCGCCGAACGCGTGGATTGAGGCTTATCGCGGACGCCGTCTCTGACGGTCAGTCAACCAGCCCAAGCCCTTCGTCCAGGCCCAAGTGCACATTCATCGACTGCACCGCAGCACCGCTGGCGCCTTTGCCCAGGTTGTCGAGGCGTGCCATCAACAGCGCCTGATCGGTCCCGGCAAACACGAACAACTCGCACCGATTCGTGTCGTTGCAGGCCTGCACATCGAAGTAGCCGCCGTCGAGCGAATCGATATCCGACAAGGGCATCACCTTCACGAAGCGTTCGTCGGCATACCGCTCGCTCAGCGCATCGTGCAACGCACGCGCTTCCGCGCCTTTGGAAAGACTGTGTATATGCAAGGGCACACTTACCGTCAAACCCTTGTAGAAATTGGCGACTATTGGCATGAATACCGGACGCGTCTGCAGGCCGGACCAGCGGGTCATCTCCGGAACATGCTTGTGCGTGAGCGCCATGCCGTATGGGCGCGGCGAGTGCAACCGCGGTGGCAGCGGACTGGCTTGATATTGCTCGATCAGCTTCCGGCCACCGCCGGAGTAACCGGTAATGGATGTAGCCGCCAGGCCAAGCCCTGGATCGATCAGTCCGGCATCGACCAACGGCCGCACCAACAGAATGAACGCGGTTGAATGACAGCCCGGGTTGCTGATGCGCGCGGCTTTGCGCAAGCGATCGCGCTGCCCCGGCGCCAACTCGGGCAGGCCGAAAACCCAGTCGGGATTCACGCGATGCGCGGTACTGGCGTCGATGACGCACGTGCGCGGGTTGGTCACCCAGTCCGCTGCCTCGCGGGCAGCCTGATCGGGCAGGCAGAGAAAGGCGACATCCGCCGCATTCAGCAGGCGGGCACGTTCGGCGTTGTCCTTCCGGAGGTCGCTGGCGATACGCAACACCTCGATGTCGCGACGTTGGCCCAGCAGATCGTTGATCTGCAGTCCGGTAGTGCCTTCCTGACCGTCGACGTAGACCGTGTAGCTCATGGCGAAGTGGGGCTCGAAGTGCGCGTGCGGCAGCAGCCGCAGGATATCGTCATTCGACCATGCCGGGACCAGCTGGGTGTTTCGATCGCCGACAATGGGCCAATGGCGACAAAGAGACCGAAGGGGCTGGGAATGGGACTCGAGGCGCTGCTCGGCCCCAAGGTGACGGAAGACGCGCCGCCGGGGTCTCAGCCGAGTGCGCTGAAGCTCTCGCAGCTCAGGCCGGGCCGCTATCAGCCGCGTACGCACATGGACGAGGCGTCGCTGGTCGAGTTGGCCCAGAGCATCAAGACCCAGGGGATGATGCAGCCAGTGCTGGTGCGGCCGGTCGGCGGGAGTCAATACGAAATCATCGCCGGAGAGCGCCGGGTGCGTGCCGCCGGCTTGGCAGGGATGGACGACATCCCTGTGCTGGTCCGCGATGTGCCCGACGAAGCGGCCGCGGTGATGTCCCTCGTGGAAAACATCCAGCGCGAAGACCTCAACCCGCTGGAGGAGGCGCAGGGTCTGCAGCGGCTGATCGACGAGTTCCACCTCACGCACGACCAGGCGGCGCAGGCGGTGGGGCGGTCGCGAAGCGCGGCCAGCAACCTGATGCGCCTGTTGAACCTGGCCGAACCGGTGCAGAGGCTGCTGATGGGCGGTGACATCGAAATGGGGCACGCGCGGGCGCTGCTGGCGCTGCACGCCGCAGAGCAGATCCTGTGCGCGAACGAAATCGTGGCCAAGCGCCTCTCGGTAAGAGAGACCGAACGCTTGGTCGCCAAACGCAGCGAAACCGGCAGTGCGGCCACCACCAAGCGGGCGCAGGCAGGCGAAAAGTCGCGCGACATTCTGCGTATTGAGGAGCAATTGGCCGATCGACTCACGGCGCCGGTGCAGATCCGGCTCAAGCGCCGGGGTGCAGGCGGCCGTGGCGAGATCGCCATTGCGTTCGACTCGCTGGAGGAGCTGAACGGCGTGCTCGACAAACTCGGGTTGGCCGAGAACTGAGCGGCGCCGCGGATGCCGGACGGGTCGGGTCACTGCGCTGGGGTGGCACGCGTCGTGCAAGGACCTGCCCATGGCTTCGATTCGTCTGTGCTCATGCGCCCGCAACACCCCGCGTGCGCTTCGTCACGGCCCGAGCTGCCGCGACGGGCGACCTGCGCGGGTCATGAGGGCGCGGGGCAACGATCGGCGCATAGTGGGCCAGGGTTCGTGTCAACCAGGGTCAGCCACCGGTCGCGAATATGCGTTGTAGACACTACGATGTGGGTAACGGCCTTGTCGGCAGGGTAATGACGCGTCAAACGAACAGACCCGTGTTGCGGGCTTTACTCAAGACCTCGGGTCCCGCAGGATGGGTATGCTGAATCACGCAGCCAGCTGACGCCTCGAGCGTCGAGCAGACCGGAAAGCTCTGATGGAGCCCGGGCCCGTACAGCCGGGACTTCATCAGAACTTCCCAGATGTCG
>DATIFD010000712.1:0-2941 GCA_035455385.1 Burkholderiaceae bacterium | reverse complement strand
CCGCCGTACCAGCCCAGCGGCAACACACCGGCCGCCGACGGCGACACGCGCTATGCCGATCCGAGCCGCCCGACCACGCTGGTGCCGCAGACGCTGGCGACGATCGGCGACCGCCTCGACGCCAAGGGCGTGTCGTGGGCGTGGTACGGCGGCGCGTGGGCGGCGGCCAGCGCCGAGCCGGCCGCCGCGGCGGCGCGCACGATCATCTACCGCGGCAAGGTGCGATTCCAGCCGCACCACCAGCCGTTCAACTACTTCGCCGGCTTCGATCCGCAGCGCCACCAGGACCGCCGCGGCGCGCACCTGCTCGACTTCGACGCGCGCTTCTACGCCGACGCCGACGCCGGCCAGCTGCCCCACGTCGCGTTCTACAAGCCGCAGGGCAACCTGAACCAGCACGCCGGCTATGCCAACGTCGCCGACGGCGACGCGCACGTCGCCGAGGTGATCGAGCGTCTGCAGAAGAGCCCGCAGTGGCCGCACATGATGATCGTCGTCACCTACGACGAGAACGGCGGCTTCTGGGATCACGTGCGGGTGCCCAAGGGCGACCGCTGGGGTCCGGGCACGCGCGTCCCGGCGCTGATCGTGTCGCCGCTGGCCAAGCGCGGCTTCGTCGACCACACGCCGTACGACACCGGCTCGATCCTGCGCTTCATCACGCGGCGCTGGGGCCTCGAGCCGCTGCCCGGCGTGCTGATGCGCGACGCCGGGCTCAAGGCCAACGGCGCCGCGCCGATGGGCGACCTCAGCGCCGCATTGCGCGCGCCCGACTGACGCCACCGGCCGTCGCGCCCGCGCCCGCGGCGTCCGCGGCGCGACAATGCCGGGCCGTCTAAGGGAGGACGCCTTGAACGACCTGGTCTATCCGCGCGAGCGCGTGCTCGGCGTGCTCACGCTGCTGGTCGGGCTGCTGGTGTGGCTGCTGTTGATCGTCGGCACGTTCGGTGTCGCGCTGGGCGTGCTGCTGCTCGGCTATCTGGTCTACCTGTTCGCCCATTCGACGCTGATCGCGCACATCAAGGGCAACGGCGTCGCGCTGTCGGAGGCGCAGTTCCCCGACCTGCACGCGCAGTTCGTCGCCTGTTGCGACCAGCTGCTGATGACCCGGCGGCCGCAGGCCTACGTGCTCAACGGCAACGGCGGCCTGAACGCGTTTGCCACCAAGTTCCTGCGCTCGCAGTACGTGGTGCTGCTGTCCGACGTGGTCGACGCGATGCGTCACCATCCCGACGGCGTGCGTTTCTACCTCGGCCACGAGTTGGGCCACCTGCGCGCCGGGCACCTGAGCTGGCAGTTCCTGCGCTGGCCCGTGCTGTGGCTGCCGCTGGTGGGCGCCGCGTACTCGCGCGCGCGCGAGACCACCTGCGACCGCCACGGCGCGGCGTGCAGCGGCTCGCCGGAGAACGCGGCGCGCGCGATGGCGGCGCTGGCCGCCGGCGGCCGGCGCTGGCAGCAGATCGACGTCGCGGCCTTCGTCGAGCAGGCGCGGCAGACGACCGGCTTCTGGATGTCGTTCCACGAGCTGACCTCGCCGTATCCGTGGCTCACCAAGCGCGTCTGGCGCGTCGTCGAGCCCGACCGCAGGCCGCCGCCGCGCCATGCCATGGCCTACGTGCTGGCCGCGTTCGTGCCGTATGCGTGGCGGCTCGGCGGCGGCTTCGGCCTGCTGATCCTGGTGTACGTGATCGGCGTGGTCGCGGCCGTCGCGATACCGGCCTACAACGACTACACGACGCGCGCGCAGCTCGCGCTGGTGGTGAGCCAGACGCAGAGCGCGCGCGAGGCGCTGACCGCGTTCTATCAGCAGCACGAACGCGTGCCGGAGTCGCTGAAGGAGGCCGGCATCCCCGAGTACCTGCCCGGTGGCGGCGAGCTGGCGCTCGACACCGACGAGATGGTGCTGACGGTCACCACGCCGCGCGGCACGCTGGTGTTCACGCCCACCGAGTCGCACCACGGTCAGATCGAGTGGAGCTGCGCCGGCGGCGCCGATCTGCGGCCGAGCCAGGTGCCGGAGCAGTGCCAGGGCCAGCCGCTGCCCTCGGGCATCTGAGCAGCGCGGTGGCTACGCGACTCAGCGCGCGCCGACGAAGCGCAGGCGCGTGATCTCCGACGGCGCGCCGAAGCGCAGCGGCGGCCCCCAGTAGCCGGTGCCGCGGCTGGTGTAGATCCACAGCTGCTGCAGCCGGTTCAGGCCGGCCGTGTACGGCTGCTGCAGGCGCACGAAGTGGTTCCACGGCCAGTACTGGCCGCCGTGCGTGTGGCCCGACAGCTGCAGGTCGAAGCCGGCCTGCGCCGCCGCCACGGCGCTGCGCGGCTGGTGCGCGAGCAGCACGCGCAGGCCGGCGTCGGCCGGCGCGCCATCGAGCGCGCGCTGCGGGTCGCTCTTGTGTCGCGGGTCGAAGTGGTGCGCGGTGGAGTCGGCCACGCCGGCCAGCACGAGATGCGCGCCGTCGTGGCGCAGCACCACGTGCTCGTTGAGCAGCACCTGCACGCCCAGGCGCTGCAGTTCGGCGATCCACTCGTGCGCGCCGCTGTAGTACTCGTGGTTGCCGGTGACGAAGAACGTGCCGTGCCGCGAGCGCAGCGCAGCCAGCGGCGCCACGTGGGCCGCCAGATCCTGCACGCGGCCGTCGACCAGGTCGCCGGTGACGGCCACCGCGTCGGCCTGCAGCGCATTGACCGCGTCGACGATGCGCTGCACGTACGGCCCCTTGATCGTCGGGCCGACGTGGATGTCGCTGATCTGCGCGATCGTGAAGCCGTGCAGCGCCTCCGGCAGGCCGTCGATCGGGACGTCGACCGACACCACCGCGGCAGTGCGCCGCGCGTTCATCAGCCCGACCAGCGTCACCCCGATCCCGAGGATCGGCACGGCCGCGGCCGAGATGGCGTCGAACCTCGCCAGCGCGAAAGCCCCCGGCCGCAGCCACAGCCA
>DATIFD010000711.1:0-7165 GCA_035455385.1 Burkholderiaceae bacterium | reverse complement strand
GCTGGCCCGCCTTCCTGCCCCTGCAATCCGAACGCCCTTGAGAGCTCCCACGCCGCGACCCGTCACCCCCGCCAAGGCAGCCGGGCGCCGCGGCGCCGCATCCCCCGGCGACGAGCCGGTGGCCGTGCGGCCGGTGCGCCGCGGCGATCTCGATCAGGTGATCGCACTCGACGCCACGGTCACCGGCCTGGAGAAGCAGAACTACTGGCGCTCGGTCTACCGGCGCTACGGCGCCGGCACACACGAGCACCGGCACTTTCTGGTCGCGGTGGCGGGCAAACGCATCGTCGGCTTCCTGATCGGCGAGGTGCGCGACTGGGAGTTCGGCTCGCCGCCGTGCGGCTGGGTGTTCGCGATCGACGTGCTGCCCGAGGCGCGCCAATCGGGCATCGGCACTCAGCTGCTGCAGGCGGTGTGCACGCTGTTCCGCCGCGAGGGCGTGCGCAAGGTGCGCACCATGCTGTCGAGCGACAACACGCTGATCCTGTCGTTCTTCCGCAGCCAAGGCATGATGGCAGGCCAGCTGATCCCGCTGGAGATGGACCTTGACTGAGCGGGCATCATGAAGCTGCAGAAGAACACGCAGCTCGCGCTGTACAGCGTGCTGGAGTTCGCCGCCGACCCGACGCGCCACATTGCCGCGGCGACGATCGCCGAGAAGTACGGCGTCTCGCAGCACCACCTGGCCAAGGTGCTGTCCGAGCTGGCGCGCGCCGGCGTCGTCGAGTCGGTGCGCGGCGTCGGCGGCGGCTACCGCTTCGCCGGCAATCTGCGGCGGCTGACGCTGATGGACATCATCCGGCTGTTCGAACCCGACGGGCTCGGCACCGACGCCGAGCCGGCGCCCAGCGGCACCACGCCGGTGGACCTGGCGCTCGACACGGTGCTGTCGGAGATCGACCAGTTCGCCCGCGCCACCTTCAGCTCGATCACGCTGGCCACGATGCTGCGCCTGATGCAGCGGCAGCAGAAGGCGCAACCGCTGACGGCGGCGACCGCCGTGCGAGCCTGAGATGAAGCACCCGTTTGCCGAACACATCGCGATGACGGTGGCCGAGCAGCGCAGCGGCTACAGCCGGCTGACGCTGCAGGTCGCAGCGCATCACCTCAACCCGCACGGCGTGGTGCACGGCGCGGTGCTGTTCGCGCTGGCCGACACCGGCATGGGCTCGGCGCTGTACCCCACGCTGGCGGCCGGCGAGTCGTGCGCGACGATCGAGGTCAAGATCAACTACTTCAAGCCGGTGCACCAGGGCACGCTGAGCTGCGAGACG
The DNA here is from genome assembly GCA_035455385.1 of Burkholderiaceae bacterium. GTDB lineage: Bacteria > Pseudomonadota > Gammaproteobacteria > Burkholderiales > Burkholderiaceae_C > JAEUPI01. The sequence goes on along the minus strand of DATIFD010000711.1, from coordinate 5,891 downwards.
ACGATCGTCAATCGCGGCCGCTCGATCGCCAATCTGGAGTCACGCGTGTGGCTCGACGGGCAGGTGGTGGCTTCGGCCAACGGCCACTACGCGATCCTGCGCTCGAAGTCGTAGCGGGCGGCCGCAACGGCGCCGCTCAGCGCCACAACGGCCCGATCGCGTCGAGCGTGTTCTTCAGGATCACGCCGTATTCGGTGTCGCCTTCCATCACCAGCGCGCGCTCGAAGAACAGGCGGTCGGCGTCGTCGACGCCGCGCACCAGCCGCCACAGCGCATCGGCGCGCGCTCGGATGCGCAGCGCGGGCTCGGCACCCGACGAGGCCACCGCGAAGCCGTCGTCGCGCAAGGTCAGCCGCACGCGCAGGGCCAGTTCCACCACCTCGACCTCGACCACGCGCCCGCTCAGCGACGCGCGCTGCGCGTCGTCGAGCCTGGGCCACAGCACGCGGTCGAGCAGTCGCGCGGCGACGAACGACGGCGGCTGCACCGGCAGGCGCCGCACCACGGCGCGCACGCCCTCGGCCGCACGCACCCAGGGCGGCTTCGATGCCGCCGGCGGCACCGCGGTCCCTTCGTTGGACAACGGGATCTGCTGCAGGCTCACGACACCACCTCCTGCATGCCGGCGCGCCGGTGCGCGAAGCCGTTGACCAGTGCGCCGGGCAGGCCGAGCGCGGCCAGCTCGGCCCTCGCATCCGGCGGCGACGCGCCGTGGTTGCACACGGCGTCGAACAGCTCGACCACGCGCGTGAAGCCCTGGCTGCACGGCGACAGGCGCAGGCTCGCGACGCCCGCCGCGCGCAACCCGGCGGCGTCGTCGATCAGGCAGTGCAGCGCGGCCGACTGCGTCTGCGTGCCGTTGAGCACCAGGAACGGCTGGCCTTCGCTGCTCTTCAGCAGCAATCCGTCGGCGTCGTCGCGGCAACGGAAATCGCATTCATCCTTGTTGAGCCGGTGATGGCGCGCGGTGAAGCAGCGCGCCGAGAAGCTCAGCGGCATGCGGCCGAACGCGAACACCTCGGTGCAAATCGGGCCCGCGGGTCCGATCACGGGATCGGCGGGTGGGTTGATGCGTGCCACGGCATCGATCGCCAGCTCCAGCGGCGCGACCCAAGTGAGCGCACCGAGACCAGCGTGTTCGGCCAGCGCGGCGCGGTTGTAGATGTTGATGTGCGGCCCGAGCACGAAAGGCCGCTGCAGCCGCCCTGCCGCGTGGGCCTGGGCCAGCGCGCGCAGCGCCGAGGCATCGCCGGCCTCGACCGCGAACTCGTCCTGCTCGGCCAGCCGGCGCACCGTGCGCAGCTCGGCCTCGCTCATCACCAACGCCTGCGTCGCCAACACCACCGACTTGCCCGCTTGCGCCAGCTCGCGCGCCAGCGCCAGCCAGTCGCCGACCTTGAACTCGTTGCGCCGCGAGCAGACCTGCTCGCCCAGCACCACGGTGCGCGCCGCGCTGTCGGCGACGTCGGCATAGAACTGCAGCGTCGCCTTGCGCGGCCACCAGTACAGCAGCGGGCCGATCGTCAACGTCAAAGGCTTGTCCACGAAGGAATCTCTTGCTCCGTGAGCTGCAGCGAACCGACGCCGTACGCCGGAGCGAGCCGAGCGAACACCGCGGATCCGGCTCTGCCGGTCCGCTGGTGTTGCCCCCTTGAGGGGGAGGCGGCCGCCAGGCCGCTTCGGGGGTGGGCCTTATCGCCAGGGTCTGTCATACGCTCCGAGCGTGTGTTGCTGGCCTTCGGCCCAGCGCGAGAGCCGGGCGCTCCACGCGGGCGTCACGCTGTAGCGTGCGCCCGACGTCGCGGCGTCGATCGCCGCACGCCACACGCGCGTGACCTCGTCGACGTACGCGGGGCTGCGCTGCCGGCCTTCGATCTTGATGGCGCGCACGCCGCAGGAGACCAGCTGCGGCAGCAGCGCCAGCGTGTTCAGGCTGGTCGGCTCCTCGAGCGCGTAGTCGCGGCGGCCGGCGACGTCGAAGCGGCCCTTGCACAGCGTGGGGTAGCCGCGCGGCTCGTCGGGCGCGTAGCGGTCGATCAGCACGCCGTTCAGGCGCGCCTGCACGCCCTGCCCGTCCTCGTGCCAGCGCACCGCCGACGGCGGTGAGCAGACCCCGGCGGTGTTGGGCGACTGCCCGGTGACGTACGACGACAGCGCGCAGCGCCCTTCGACCATCACGCACAGGCTGCCGAAGCCGAACACCTCGATCTCCACCGTGGTGTGGCGGATCACGTGCTGCACCTGCTGCAGCGTCAGCACGCGCGGCAGCACCGCGCGCTGCACGCCGTAGCGCTCGCGGTAGTGCTCGATTGCCTCGTGCGTGGTGGCCGACGCCTGCACCGACAGGTGCAGCCGCAGTTGCGGCTGCTGCCGGCGCGCGTACGCCATCACCGCGGTGTCGGCCACGATCAGCGCATCGGCACCGAGCTCGGCCGCACGGTCGACCGCGCAACGCCACGGCGTGTCGTCGCGCGCGTCGGCGAACGTGTTCAGCGCCATCAGCACCTGGCGGCCGCGCGCATGCGCGTAGCGCACGCCCTCGCGCACCTGTGCATCGTCGAAGTTCAGGCCGGCGAAGTTGCGCGCGTTGGTGGCGTCCTTCAACCCGAGGTACACCGCGTCGGCGCCGGCGTCGACGGCCGACTGCAGCGCGCGCAGCGACCCCGCGGGACACACCAGCGCGGGCTTCGCGGCCGTCGCCTGGCTCGCCATCACGTCGGCACCACCGCGGTGGCTTCGAGTTCGATCTTGCCCGGGCTGTCGAGCAGATCGGACACGAAGATCATGCTCATCGCCGGGAAGTGCCTGCCCATCAGCGTGCGCCAGACCGCGCCGATCTCCTTGCGGGCAGCCAGGTAGCCCGGCTTGTCGCAGCAGTACGCGGTGATGCGGCAGATGTGCTCGGGGCGGCCGCCGGCCTGCGCCAGCACCGCCAGCACGTTGCGCAACGCCTGCTCGAACTGCGGCGCGATCTGTTCGCTGTGGAAGCGCTGCTGCGCATCCCAGCCGACCTGGCCGGCGACGAACACCAGCCGGCCGCGGTCGACCGCGATGCCATTGGCGTAGCCGATCGGCGGCGCCCAGCCTTCGGGAAGCAGGACTTGCATGTCAATACACCGTCGTAGAGGCGACAAAGCCTGGCATCCAAGCGGACGCCGCGGATCCGGCTCTGCCGGTCCGCTGGCGGCGCCCCCTTGAGGGGGAGGCGGCCGCCAGGCCGCATCGGGGGTGGGTCATCTCATTCGTTGTAGCGAGGCGGATCGGGGTCGTTCGCCCAGTCGCTGGACGGCTTGGGCACCTTGGCCATCCACTGTTTGACCATCGCCACGTGCTCGGCCTCCTCGTCGCGCAGCCCGACCGCCGCGCGCCGCACCGACTCGTCGCTGGCGGTGCGTGCCAGCTCGGCGAAGAACGCCTCGGCGCGCTGTTCGGCGGCCAGCGCCAGCTCCAATGCGTGCCACGGGTGCATCAGGTAGTGCACCGCGTCGCCCGGGATCATCTCGGGCGACTCGACGGCCGGCCACGCACCGGGCGGCACGCCCGGCGCATCGACCCAGTTCATCTCGTCCATGATCGCCTCGGCATGCTTGGCCTCGTAGCCCGCCATCGTGCGGAACAACTGCGCCACCTCGCGGTTGTTGTGCATCTCCATCGCGTCGGCGATCTCTTCGTAGCGCTGTGCCGCCTCGCGCTCCATCGCCAGCGCCTGGGCCATGAATTCTTCGATCGACTGGGGTGTCTTCACAGCGAGAACTCCGCTTCGAGCTCGGCCGCGGGTCGCGCCACCTGGCCGGACATCAATGGATACGCCGGCCGGTTGCCGGCGTACAGCACGCCGATGTTGAAGCCGTCGTCGGTCATGATGCGGCGTGCGGCCCGCGCCGCGTCGTCGGTGGCCTGCACCGCTGCCGGGTGCGCCAGCGTCTTCCACTCGCGCTGCTCGGGCCGGAACGTGATGCACGGGCTCAGGATCTCGATGAACGAGAAGCCTGGATGGCGGATGCCCTCGGCGATGATCTCCGCGGTGCGGTTGGGGTCGCCGGAGAAGGCGCGCGCGACGAAGTTGGCGCCGGCGGCCAGCGCGATCACCAGCGGATGGAACGCACGCACGCCGGTGCCGCCGGGCGACAGCTTGTTGTCCCAGTCGGGTTCGGTGGTCGGCGAGGCCTGGCCCTTGGTCATGCCGTAGACGTGGTTGTCCATCACGATGTAGGTGAGGTCCACGTTGCGACGGCAGGCGTGCAGGAAATGGTTGCCGCCGATCGAGTAGCCGTCACCGTCGCCGCTGGCCACCAGCACGGTGAGCTCGGGCCGCGCCACCTTCAGCCCGGTGGCCGCGGCCAGCGAGCGGCCGTGCACGCCATGAAAGCCGTAGCACGACGTGTAGGCCGGAATGCGCGAGCTGCAGCCGATGCCGGACACCACCGCCACCTCGTGCGGCGGCAGCTGCAGCATCGCCAGTGCCTTGGTGACCGAGCTCAGCACCGAGAAATCACCGCAGCCGGGGCACCAGATCGGCTTGGTGCCCGACTTGTACTGTGCCGCGCTGAACGCGTGCGGTTGCGTCATGTCGTTCATCGAACCCCCTTGACCCGGCGTTCTCGCAATGGCCACCCGACGTTCACGCCAGGGCTTCCATGTCGCGGTGCGAATGCGCCCACGACACGATGCTGGCCGCCAACTCGCCCGGGCGCAGCGGCAGCGGGCCAGGCTTGTGGAAGCTGGCAGGGCGTCCCGGCAGATCGACCGCGCCGCGCAGGTAGCGGTACAGCTGCGCGCCGTGGTTCTGCTCGATCACCATCACCTCGCGCACGCCTTCGAGCGCCCACGCCATGCGGTGCGGCTGCAGCGGCGCCAGCAGCCGCAGCGCGATCAGCCGCACCGGTGTTCCGCCCGCCGCGGCACGCTGCACCGCCTCGCGAACCGGCCCGGTGGCCGAGCCGAACGTGATGACCGCGAGCTCGCTGTCGCCCTCGACATCGGCCCAGCGCGCTCCGTAGTCGTGTTGCATCAGCTTGCGCTCGCGCTTGTCGAGCTGCGTGCTGTGGTCGCGTGCCTGGCTGCTGGGCACGCCCACCTCGTTGTGCTCCAGCCCGTCGGCGGTGTAGACGGTGCCCGGCGTGCCCGGGATCGCCATCGGCGAGATGCCGGTGGCGGTGTCGCGGTAGCGCTTGTAGTCGGGCGCGTGCGGCGCGGCCGTCAGGCGCGTCGCCGCGCCGACCTCGCCGCCCGCGGGCCGGTCGATGATCGCGCGCGACTGGCCCATGAACTGATCCGACAGCACGATGGCCGGGGCCTGCAGCGCCTCGGCCAGCTGCACCGCCCACTGCGTGGTGGCGAGACAGTCGCCGATCGAGGTCGGCGCCAGCACCAGCCGCGGTGCGTCGCCGTGCAGACCGCCGACCGCGAACGACAGGTCGCCCTGCTCGCTCTTGGCCGGGATTCCCGTCGACGGGCCGCCGCGCATCACGTCGACCACCACGATGGGCACCTCGGCGCTGACCGCCAGGCCGATGCCCTCGGCCATCAGTGACAGCCCGGGCCCCGCGGTGGCCGTGAGCGACGGCACGCCGCCGAAGGACGCGCCGATGATCATGTTCACCGACGCCAGCTCGTCCTCGGCCTGCAGCAGCGTGCCGCCCACCTTCTGCAGTGCCGGCGCCATCCACTCGAGCAGCTCGGTGGCCGGCGTGATCGGATAAGCGGCGACGAAGCGCACGCCGCCGCGGATCGCGCCGAAGCCGGCCGCCTCGTTGCCGCTGATCTGCCAGCGCCCCGGCGGCACCGTGCTGCGGGTGGCCAGCGGCTTGGGCCGCGGCAGGTCGGCGGCAGCGACCACGCCGGCGCGCAGCGCGTCGAGGTTAGCGACCAGTGACTCGGCACCCCGCTTC